>NZ_JAMXFI010000067.1:0-42621 GCF_025460875.1 Microvirga yunnanensis | reverse complement strand
GCGCGCGATTATGGCCTATCTGGAGCACCATAATGCCGACCCTCGCCCCTTTGTCTGGACCGCCCCGGCCTCAGCGATCCTGGAAAAGGTCGCCCGTGCGAAACAAGCGTTAGAGTCACAACACTAGTCAGGGGTGGTGTCGATGACCTCCCGCAACTCGGGCAGCACAGGGATCTCACCCTCAACATGCTTACGCAGGCGGTTCTTGAAGACGCGAAGCTTCAATCGACCATCTCGCACGTGTTGCCGGACGAGCCCGACGACGTCAGAGCGTCGACTGTAGCGTTTGGTGAGGTTCGCGCACGGGGCCGAGCCTGGACAGAGGTGGTAAAAAACACCCGAGTGTGACCGATTGGTATCTAGGAATAACCACCCTGTAAGGGTATGTGGCTGCTATTCAGGGGCTGGGCATCATCATGCAGCACGTAGATCCAAGACATCTTACCACTATCACTTCGCAAGATCCGGAACTTCAGCAGTTTCTCGCAATCTTAGAAAAGGCGAGCCCTTATCTGTTCAGAGGCGCGCGGGCATTTGCCTATGCCGCGGCATGCTATTTTCTTCTGTGGCTGCAGCCGCATTTCGACTTCAGCTTTCTTGCCTCAGCCTTGGCCGTATTCTTCCTGGCAATCGTACGCCGGACGACGCTTCTCGCCGAAACGGCGCTTGGGCTGGTTGTGCTCTCAGTCTTTGTCCCGGTCGGCTTGCTAAGCGCGCTCTCGAACCTCTTCTGAGCAATGATCCAGGACGCGGGCGCCATGACTTCGGCCGCCCGCTCCACTCCATAAGCCTGCTCTGCCGCAGCCACGAGATCTGGCCAGAACTCATCATCAGACGATATGGAAGAAGCCGGGCAGGCTTGCGCGCTGATCCCGCCTTCATAGGGAGGGTCACCCGCTTCAGAGCACGCCGGTACGCTCGGCCTGGTGCTCGCGGTACTCGCGCAGCAGCGCGTCATTGTCCTCGACGACCAGCTCGCGCAGCACCTCGAGAACCGCCGCATTCAGTCGCGAGGGCATGCCGCTGTGCGGCTTCGGAGCACGCCGACCCTCCTCGCATTCTGGGCGGCGCCAGTTCGACACGATCGCCGGACAAACCTCGAAGCGGCGGGCGATCTCGACCTGAGGAAGGTCGCCCGGCTCGCAGGCAACCAGAACACGCTTACGCAGATCAGGAGGATAAGGCTGGTGCATGGCTCGCCTCCCGGGCCATATTCCCGTCAACGCACAGCATACCCGAATGGATTCGAGTCCAGCTCAAACGCGCTTTAGGCTCTGGATTATACATCATAAGCAGCCCATCTGAGCTTTCCGAGAACAGGGTCCGGAGAATGCCGATGTTGCTATCGAGGATGCGTCGGATCTTAGCGCAGGCGTTGTCGCCCGATTCATCCGCAAAGCTCTCCGATGTATCGCAGGAACTTGCGACCCTGGGCTTGACCTTGATGAGGCTGGCATTCAAGGACTCAGCCACCCTAATCCCACCCCGCCAACTCTTGTCCCTCCCGCGCCACAAAGCCGAAAGCCTGTCGCGGGAACGCGTACGGCCACTGTACCTGGGCGACCATCGCGCCGTGAGCACGATCCTCGCCCGGTATAAATTCTTCACCGACACCCGCGACGTGGGCTTTGCAACCCACATCCTCACGGACGGCTTCTGGGAGATGTCGCTTACACGGTTAATGACCAAGACGATCAAGGAAGGAATGTTTGTCTTAGATGTCGGGGCAAACTTCGGGTACTACTCTGTTCTTATGGCCGATCTGATCGGACCGAGCGGGAAACTGATCGCTTTCGAGCCGAATCCTATTGCCGCCGCCAGCGCCGAGGCCTCGTTGAACGTGAACGGCTTTAGCTCTCGGAGTATCGTATTGCGCTCGGCGGTGTCGAATACTTCCGGCACAGCGACTTTCAGCACCCCTTACAACGAGCCAAAGAATGCAAGGTTGGTACCCGCAGGCTACATCTCGCCTGATGCAGAGATCATCCAGGTCCCCACGGTTACAATCGATGAGATTTGTTGCAACGAGCGCAAAGTTGACTTCATTAAGGTCGACGCTGAAGGCGGTGAGTACCAAATCTATCAAGGTATGGAGAAGATCATCCGACGTGACCGCCCCATGATCGTCCTTGAGTTCAATGCTGTCCGTGAAGGTGCTGCTGCACTCATGGACCTGATCCTCGAGACGCATGGCACATTGAAGTACCTAGGTTCCGATGGCGCCCTCCATGATGTCACGTCGGAGCGCATCATGTCGGAGAACGTTGGCGAGGACTGGCTCCTGTTTCTGCATTGAGTTCAGAAAGTCTCAGCTCGCGCCGCCTCCATTGGATCGCCGAGGAGAGCGGCGGGCTGCCCAGCGATAGAGGTCTCACGCCAGAGATAATCGCCGGTGCTATCCTTCAGCTTCGCGAGGAAGGCTGCCGCCATAGAGTTCATCAGCCAGCGGGCGTTCTGACGATACGGCGCGGGCAGCCCATACACGAAATCGATCAGTCCATCGGTGATGGCAGACACGCCCAAGTTCGGGATCTGCACAACCGTGCGAGCACCGCCCGGATGGATTGGCGTGACTGTGTTCGTGTCGGTCAACAGACCCCGCGGCTTGTTCACGCCGTCACCGGGCAGAATGGCGAGGCCCTCTTGGCCGGGGACAGCCGCTGCTTGGCGCGAGCGGCTCGATCAGCACTGTCTTGGCAGGTCTCACGATGCGATCCCGCCGCCGCAGGCAGATGCTTCTGCGCCCGCGCCAAATTCAACATGTCAATGCCGATACGACCAATTAGGATGGTCCGCGCTGCTCTCTTATGGTCTTATCCACGCGACTAGCAATATTGCTAAGCATCAACTCATTTCCATTCCGCTCTGAAATGGCTCCTTGGCGACAGTTCGCAATCACGCTCCTGGGCGCAGCTGCAATCCTCCTGACGGGGTTCGTCGCTCTCGCCTATGTCATTGATCCCTACGACACCGGTCGGTCGTCTCTCTTCACGAAGCCGGGCGTACGCCCTCAAGGGCCCCGAACGGCCAATGCCAGCCGTGGCCGGGACCAGGCCTTCAATGCCGTGATTGTCGGAAATTCTCACATCCAGCTCCTTGCTCCCGATCGCCTGAAGCATCTCACCGGGCTGAACTTCGTTCAATTGGCGACACCGGCGTCAGGGGCGAAGGAGCATCTGAAGCTGATCGACTGGTTTCTGCGACATCGAAAGGAGGCACCCAAGGCCGTCGTCGTGAGCATCGACGATTTCTGGTGCAGGTCCGATCCGGAGTTGCCAAACGACAAACCGTTTCCTTTCTGGCTCTACAGCGCCAATCCTCTGGAATATGTCAGAGGGCTTGTGCGTTTCGACGTGCTGGAAGAGGTGTCGCAGCGTATCGACTATCTCTTCAGAGCCGCATCCGAGCGAGCCCGGCCGGACGGTTACTGGGACTATGAGCCTGAATACATTGGGCTGGGCTATACGACGGATCCGGGCATTCGGCGGCGCTTGGATCAGAAGCCTTATGCCGACGCCGTCCGTTATGACCATGACCCCAAGAACGCCGAGAGGCGGTTCCCCGCAGTTGCGAGGCTCAGGGAACTCGCCGTCACACTGCCCGAGGAAACCGCTCTGCTCCTGGTGATGCCGCCCGTCTACGGCAATGCCCTCCCGCCGCCTGGAACTGAGCAGGCATTCCTGCTGCACGCCTGCAAGGCAGCGGCGCAGGCGGTCCAACGAGACCACACCAGGACAGCTGTGGTTGACTGGCTGGTCGATAGGCCCGAAATCCATGTGTCGGACCTGTTTTTCGATACGTCGCATTATCGGCAGCCCATTGCTAAGGCGATTGAGGCCGATATCGCCGCGGCGCTGCGAAGGCTTCCCTAGGAGGATCGCTTCGCCGCTGCTCCTTCCCGGGAGGCGTGGATGATGGGCCAACCGGGCAGGCTTCGAACCCTGACAAGACCTCGTCCGCCTCGCGCGTTCGGGCGCAAGTGGTCTGAAGCCATGTAGAGCAGCATGGACTCGCGCCGGTGTGGCGGCGGCCCGCCAGCCGGCCCACGGCCCGGTCCTGATCTCCACACTCGGTGCTAGAGCCTCGGACGTGAAAAGTGGACACCACTTTTGGGATTCATCCGAGGCTCCCTCTCTTGACCGGCGCATCGGATGAGGCAGACCTCTGGGTCCGTCCGATGCGCTAGCGCTTTCGGGCTACCCCATCTGCCATCTTGCAGGCGGCATTCTCTTTGGAACAAATGGCGCCGCCGAAGAGAGATGCGGATTGTGATCGGGGCGGCGCGAACCTGCGCCATGGGGAATTTTCGGCATACATCATCAATTGCCTTCAGAGCCAAGGAGGGGCTTGTGATGGAAGCTGAAATCGAATTCGTTGCCCGTGCGCTCTACACCGCCGAAGACGATCATCATGCCTGGGAGCAGGAACGCGACAGCGTCAAGGACGAGTTCCGCCTCTACGCGCAGATCGCCTTGGAATTGCTCGCGGACCACCGCAAGCGACAGATACCTGACGCCGAGATCTGCATCTTTCCCTATGCCGCGTGAGGCATCCTCGCGGAATTCCACGGATTCCGACAGGTCACGATAGGGTTCGCATCCCGCCGCGCGACGGCCGCGAGGTTGCCGTCGCAAGCACGCGGGTCACCCTTCCGGATGCGAACGTCCGCAGCCGATGGGCTGCGGACGCGGCTTGTTCGATCCATGTCCGCGAAGGATGACGCCGATCAGCCTCGGTGCTCGATCACCGTGACGATCCGGCGGGAGCTCGGCTCCACGATCACGATCTGGTCGCGCACGACCACGTACTTGCATTCCGGCAGGCCGGTCAGAATCCGTTCGACGTTGTCGGGGCAATCGTAGAGGGTGGTCACGGATGTCGGAATGGTCGAGCCGACGCTGACGCTGAAGGTGACGTTGTTGAGCGGCTGAACGTGCACGCTGCGGAACGACTCGGTGATCTGAGTGCGCTGCTCGGACGTCACGTTCACGCTCGTGTTGCCGGAGGACGTGGTGCTGCCGGTCGTATTGGCGGTTCCACCCTTCTGACCCGCGGTATTGCCGGTCGTGCTCGTGGTTCCGCTCGTTCCGCCGGAGGCCGTTCCGGACGCAGAGCCGCTCGTTCCGCCGGATGCGCCGGACGAGGCGCTGTCGTTCGAGCCGCCCGGGCCGCCCGAGGGTGCGCTCGTGCCGCTCGACGCGGAGCCCGAAGAGGTTCCGCTCGACGACCCGGACGCGGCCCCGCCGGAGCCCGACGAGCCGCCGGGAGTCATGATCGTCGATCCACCCGAAGATCCGCCCGAAGCGCCGCCTGCAGCGCCGCCTGCAGCGCCACCGGAGCTCCCGCCTGAACCGCCGCTCGTCTGAGCCATCGCTGCCACGCTCAGGCACAGAGCAGCCGCTGTCATCGTTGCCATCAAGGTCGTACGCATCGCAAGATCTCCCAAAATTTCCCATGAATAGAGCGCTCGCATGAGCGCTCTGCGATGCGTATCAACGAGACTTTTTCGGCGGGGTTCCGTCACTCTCGTTCGGGTGAGAAGACGTACAGCTCCCGTTCATCTTCATGAACATTCTGCGCCGCCAAGCTGCCTTGCTGATCAACTGTATAGACGTCGCGGGTCCAAGCTTAACCTGCGCCATCGGCAGGTTAAGCTCAGCCCAATCAGACAGGGTTGGACGTCTGGAGGCTGTGGGAGGAGAGCGGCGAGAACGCGGCAACGACCTTCTCGTAGACGGGCCTCTTGAACGGAATGATCAACTCGGGCAGCCGGTGCATCTCCTCCCAGCGCCATTCGTCGAACTCGGGCCGGTGTCCGCCGCCTCCGGGCTGATGGATGTTGATCTCGCTCTCCTCGCCCTCGAACCGGAACGCGAACCATTTCTGGTTCTGCCCGCGATAGCGCCCGCGCCAGGCCCGGCCCGCCACCATGGACGGGAGGTCGTAGGCATACCAGTCCGGAGCTTCGGCCAGCAGGCTCACGGAGCGGACGCTGGTTTCCTCGTAGAGTTCGCGCAGAGCGGCCTCGTAGGGCTCCTCGCCGGGATCGATGCCTCCCTGCGGCATCTGCCAGGAATAGCCGTCGGAGGCTGCATCGGCCTCGGACCGGCGGCGGCCAATGAAAACCAAGCCGTCTTTGTTGATCAGCATGACGCCGACACAGGAGCGGTAGGGCAGATCCTTTCTGGCCTGTGATCCTTTTGCGCTCCTCATCCGACACTCACTCCCTCGATGACGAAACCCGCTGCGGCCGGTTCTTGAAGACTGCCGACGCTGACGCATGGTTCCGAAGCAGGCAAAGAGAGTGCCGCTTCACCGAGCCTTGCACAAGCCTCCCGGAACGGTTGTAGGCGCCTGAATGAGAAATGGGCCCGGCGGGATGGTTCCGCCAGGCCCAGATGCAGCCATGAATCGTTTGCTGACGTCGCCGATCAGTTGGGCGTCGTCGTGGTGTTGGCAGCGCCCTTGCGAACGCCGTGCAGCAGGTCGTAGGCCGCCAGGAGCTGCTTGTCCTTGGCCGGATCCGGCGGAACGTAGGCGGAGGAACCGCCACGCTCTTCCTTCTCGCCGCCGTTCTGCAGGTGGCCGCGCAGACCGGCCTCGCCCTTGGTCTCGTCCTTGCCCTTCAGCTCGTCGGGCACGTCCTGCAGCACCTCGATGTCCGGATCGATGCCCTTGGCCTGGATCGAGCGGCCGGACGGGGTGTAGTAGCGCGCCGTCGTCAGGCGCACGGCCCCGTTGCCGCCGAGCGGAATGATGGTCTGCACGGAGCCCTTGCCGAACGAGCGGGTTCCGAGAACCGTCGCGCGCTTGTGGTCCTGCAGGGCGCCGGCCACGATCTCCGAGGCCGAAGCCGAGCCTCCGTTGACGAGCACCACCAGGGGCTTGCCCTTGGCCAGATCGCCGACCTTGGCGCTGAAGCGCTGGGTATCCTCGGCATTGCGGCTGCGGGTCGAGACGATCTCGCCGCGGTCGAGGAAGGCGTCGGACACCATGATCGCCTGATCGAGCAGGCCGCCCGGGTTGTTGCGCAGGTCGACGACGAAGCCCGCCACCTTGTCGGCGCCGATATCGGAGGTGAGCTTCTCGATGCCGGAGCGCAGGCCGTCGAAGGTCTGCTCGTTGAACTGGGTGACGCGCAGGACGCCGATGTCGCCCTCCACGCGGGCGCGAACCGGGCGGACCTTGATGGTCTCGCGGGTCAGCTTCACCACCACCGGATCCTTGGCTTCCTTGCGCTGGATCTTGAGGGTGACCGAGGAATTGACCGGGCCGCGCATCTTGTCGACGGCCTGGTTCAGGTTGAGGCCCTGAACGGGTTCGTCGTTGATGTGGGTAATGACGTCGTTGGCCAGGATTCCGGCGCGGGAGGCGGGCGTCTCGTCGATCGGAGTCACGACCTTCACGAGGCCGTCCTCCATGGTGACCTCGATGCCCAGGCCGCCGAACTCGCCGCGGGTCTGCACCTGCATGTCACGGAAGCTCTTGGCGTCCATGTAGCTCGAATGCGGGTCGAGCGAGGTCAGCATGCCGTTAATGGCGGCCTCGACCAGCTTCGACTCTTCGGGCTTCTCCACGTAATCCGTCCGCACCTTCTCGAAGACGTCTCCAAAAAGGCTCAGCTGGCGGTACGTGTCAGCCGAGGCGGCAACCGCGCTCATGCCCGACAGGAGGCTGGTCTGCGACACCATGGTCGCGCCGCCGGCGCCGATGGCCGCACCGAGAATCAAAAGGGATAGTTTGCGCATTATCCGCGAACCTTTTCGCTTTGCGATTTTGCCCACCAGGGACCTGGGTCAATTGAACCGCCGTCTTTCCTGAACTCAACATAGAGGACGGGATTGTTCTTTTCTATGGCGGCACCGATCAAACTCATGAGAGGAGCCTCCCCCATGGTCGCAACGGGTTCGCCTGCGAGCACGAACTGCCCCACATCGACATTGATATGGTCCATCCCTGCCAGAAGAACATAGTATCCCCCACCGGCATTGATGATCAAGAGTCGACCATAGGACCGGAAGGGGCCGGCAAAGGACACCCACCCGTCGGCGGGTGATACCACACTCGCCTTGGGTCGCGTCGTGATCGAAATGCCACGCGTCGTTCCGCCATAGCCGTCGGCGGCCCCGAATTCCAGGGCCGTCTCGCCGCTGACGGGACGGGGCAGCAGGCCCCGCGCCTCGGAGAACGGGATTTTTGGGGCGAGTCGGGCCGGATCCCGGAAGGCCAGCTGGGCGAATTTTTCCCGGGTTTCCCGCTCCTGGGCCTCGGCGGCCTTGCGAGCCTCCTCGGCGGCGCGCCTGGCCCCGGCGATCTCCGCCTCCATCCGGTCGACCAGTTCCTTCAGGGTGCCGGCCCGGCGGGCAAGCTCCTCGGCCTTCTGCCGCTCGGCGCCCGCATTGCGCTCGACCTCGGCGATGCGGCTCTGCCGGGCGTCCATGAGGGCGGCGAGGCGCTCCTGCTCCCGGTTGAGGGCGGTCAACTCCCCGTTGAGCGTCGCGCGGTCGGCCGTGATGGCATCCTTGAGGCGCACGAGCTCGGCGAGGTCGCCGGCCAAAATCTCGGCCTCCTGGCGCAGTTCCGGCAAAACCGCCCCCAGCATGATCGAGGCGCGGACCGCCTCGAGCATGTCCTCAGGCCGCACCAGCACGGCGGGCGGCGGCCGGCGGCCCATGCGCTGGAGGGCTGCGAAAACCTCGATGATGACGCCGCGCCGGCTCTGAAGGGAGCGGCGAATGGCCGCCTCGCTGGATCCGAGCGTCTGAAGCCTCTGCTCCAGTCCGCGGATCCGGTCCTCGGTGCCGCGGACCCGGTCTGCGGTCTCGATCAGGGCGGCATTGAGCTTCGCCCGGTCCGCCTTGATGTCGTCGATCTCGGCTTCGAGACGCTTGCGCGACTCCGCATTGGCCGCGATCGCGTCTTCCAGAACCTTCAGGTCCCTATCCCGCTGGGCCTTCTCCTCGGCCGGTCCGCCGGGAGCGGGCTGAGGCGCCGGCGCAGGCGCCGGCTGCTGGGCCCCGGCGGGGCTCAGGCTGGCGGCAACCATCCATGCGGCAAGGCCGAGCGCCATGGGGGCATAGGCCTTGCGGGAAAAGAAGGAGTCGAAGCGTTTCATCCGTCAGGAATCGTCGTGGCCGGCGCGATGATAAGGGTGTCCGGCCAGGATTGTCAGGGCTCTATAGAGCTGCTCGGCCACGAGCGCCCGCACGATCTGGTGCGGCATAGTGAGCGCCCCGAAGGACACGACCAGGTCGGCCCGCCGTCTCAGCCGGGGATCGAGCCCGTCGGGGCCGCCGATCACGCAGGCGACGCCGGAGCGGCCCTCGTCGCGCCATTGCCTGATGCGCTCGGCGAAGGCTTCGCTCGAAGGGCTCTTGCCGCGCTCGTCGAAGACGATCAGCACGGACGAGCCTGCCTTGTCGAGAAGGGTCTCGGCCTCTTCCGCGCGCCGGTCGTCCTCGCGGCGTGCCCGGCTCTCGGGCAATTCCACGATGTCGAACCCGCCCAGGCCCAGGGCACGACCCATGCCCTCGACCCGCTGCTTGTAACGTTCGACGAGCTCACGTTCGGGGCCGCTCTTGAGTCGGCCCACGGCCAGCAAGCTCAGTCGCACGAATCTTGCCTTGTGTTAGCTGACGCGGTCCTGCGGACGGTCGGCGCCCCACATCTTCTCGAGGTTGTAGAAGCCACGCACCTCGGGACGGAAAACGTGGATGAGCACGTCGCCGGCATCGATCAGCACCCAGTCGCAGGCGGGCAGCCCCTCCACGCGCGCATTCCCGAACCCCTTGTCCTTCAGGTCCTTGATCACGCGGTCGGCGATGGCGCCCACATGGCGATCGGAACGGCCCGATGTCACGATCATGGTGTCGGCAAGGGAGGTCTTTCCGGCCAGGTCGATCTCGACCGTGTTTTCGGCCTTCATGTCCTCGAGGGAGGCCAGGGCGACGGCCCGGATGTCCTCATCGTGCGGAGCGTCCGCTCCGGAGAGAGGCGGAAGCGGGTTCTTGTCCGCTTCGACGGAAGATAGTCGGTTCAGGTTCAGACCCTTTCTCAACGGCACTCGGAGGGTGCCGACCCTTAAGATAATGCGGGAAGGCCCCAATTTTCAACGCCTTCCGACAGGAGAAGTTCGTCTCATCTGGCGCAGCTTCGTGGATGACAGGTGGGATCGGGGCCCGTGCAGGAACACCCAGGCCGGCGGCTCGAGCCCTGGCAGGGCAAGGGCTTCGTTCTCGCCGATCCGGCTGGAGGACAGGGCGGTGGCGCTGCGGGAGCGGGCCGCCTTCAGGGTCCAGCCGGGCCGGTCGATCACGGCCATGGGCATCATCCCGGCGATGCGCCGCCAGCCCCGCCACCGGTGGAAGCTCGCCAGATTGTCGGCGCCCATGATCCAGACGAACCGAACCCCCGGATACCGGCGCTTGAGATAGGCCAGGGTGTCGACCGTATAGCGGGCTCCGATTTCCTCCTCGAAGGCGGTCACGTCGATGCGCGGGTCGTCGGAGACCCGCCTGGCCTCCTCGACGCGCATTTCGGTCGTGGCCAGCTCGCCCGTATCCTTCAGGGGATTGCCCGGGGTGACGATCCACCAGACCCGGTCGAGACCCAGCCGCTTCAGGGCCATGAGGCTCACGTGGCGATGCCCGGCATGGGCCGGGTTGAACGATCCGCCGTAGAGACCGATCCGCATGCCGGCGGCGGCCCGCGGCAGACGGGTCAGGCCAGAGGGCCTGAGGCGGAAGCGGGATGAGGCAGGCTTCACGGGCGCGTCTGGCCCGCGCCGCGGATGCGGTATTTGAACGAGGTCAGCTGCTCGACGCCGACAGGCCCCCGGGCATGCATGCGCCCCGTGGCGATGCCGATCTCGGCGCCGAACCCGAATTCGCCGCCGTCCGCGAACTGGGTCGAGGCATTGTGGAGCACGATGGCGGAATCGACCTCGGCCAGGAAGCGCTCGGCCGCCGCCTCATCGTCGGTCACGATGGAATCCGTATGGTGGGAGCCGTAAGCCTCGATATGGGCGGTTGCCGCCTCCAGGCCGTCCACAACCCGGGCCGCGATGATCGCGTCGAGATATTCGGTGCGCCAGTCGTCCTCCGTGGCCGGCGCCACGCGCGGGTCGACCGCCTGCACGGCCTCGTCGCCGCGCACGGCGCAGCCCGCATCGAGCAGCATGGAGATCAGGGGCCCCAGATGGGTCTCGGCGCAAGCCCGATCCACCAGCAGCGTCTCGGCCGCGCCGCACACGCCCGTGCGACGCATCTTGGCGTTCAGCACGACGGCCTTGGCCATCTCGAGATCGGCCCCGGCATGCACATAGACGTGGTTGAGGCCCTCCAGATGCGCGAAGACCGGCACCCGCGCCTCCTCCTGGACCCTGGCCACGAGGCTTTTTCCCCCCCGGGGCACGATCACGTCGAGATGGCCGCCGAGCCCCGACAGCATGGCGCCGACCGCCGCCCGGTCGCGGGTCGGCACGAGACGGATCGCGTCCCGCGGCAGGCCGGCCCGTTCCAGCCCCTCGCCCATCGCCTCGGCGATGGCGAGCGACGTGCGGAAGCTCTCGGAGCCGGCGCGCAGGATCGCGGCATTGCCGGCCTTGAGGCAAAGGGCGCCCGCGTCCGCCGTCACGTTGGGACGGCTCTCGAAGATCACGCCGATCACGCCGAGCGGGGTCGCCACCCGCTCGATGACTAGCCCGTTCGGCCGCTCGAATCGCGCAAGCACGCGCCCGATCGGATCCGGGAGCGCCGCGATGCTCTCGACGGCCCCCGCGATGGCTTCGAGACGGTTCGGGTCGAGAACGAGCCGGTCGATGAAGGCGCCGCTCTGGCCCTTGGCCGTCGCGTCGGCGAGATCCTCGGCATTGGCGGCCAGGATGGCATCCGCCCGGGCGCGGATGCAGGCCGCCATCGCCCGAAGCGCCGCGTTCTTGTCGTCGGCCTTTGCCAGCGCGACCTGCCTGGCCGCGGCGCGCGCGCGCCGGCCGAGTTCGGCCATGAGGGCCGGAACGTCCGGATCTCCAACCAATGGCGCACCTGGCGCGTTGAGGTGGTCGGCAAGCACTTCTGCAATCAAGGCGCGAATCTCATCCATGTCCAAGTCCCGGCCCCTGACGGTCGCAGGGGAAATACGCCACTCAGCACCCATAGCACGTCCGGCGGCTTCACAGCCAAGCCGCCCGGTCTCATCGGCCATGACGAAGACGGAGATCCGGATCGGGACATCGGGCTGGCACTACAGGTCCTGGCACGGACCTTTCTACCCGGCGCGCCTGAAGATCAAGGATTTCCTCTCCTATTACGTCCAGCGCTTCGATAGCGCCGAGATCAACAACTCCTTCTACCGTCTCCCGACCGAGCAGGCCGTCAGGGCCTGGCACGACGCCACGCCGGAAGGCTTCCTGTTCGCCTGGAAGGCGTCGCGCTTCATCACGCACATGAAGCGGCTGAAGGGGATCGAGGAGAGCATCGATCTCGTCTTCGGCCGCATGAACGGCCTGGGCGACACGTTCGGCCCGGTCCTGTTCCAGCTGCCGCCCACGTTCAGGGCCGACGACGAGACGCGGGAGCGGGTGGCGCGCTGCCTGTCGCTGGTCCCCGGGGGCCGCCGCTGCGCCTTCGAGTTCCGCCACCCGAGCTGGTACGAGGAATCCGTGTTCCGCATCCTGCGGGACCATAACGCGGCGCTCTGCATCTCCGACCACGCGGATGCGCCGGCGCCCTGGGTGGCGACGGCGGATTTCGTCTATGTGCGGGCGCATGGAACCAACGGACGCTATGCGGGCAGCTATTCGACCGAGACCCTGCAGGATTGGTCGCGACGGGCCGGCGAATGGCAGCGCGGCGGCCGCAGCGTCTATGTCTATTTCGACAACGACATCAAGAGTGCCGCTCCCGGGGACGCCCAGGCTCTGCTGCAGCTTCTGTCGTCCGATCAGTCGCTCAGCGCCATGTCGTCCCGGTGAATCATCTCGGCCCTGCCGGGATAGCCAAGGATTCCTTCGATCTCGCGGCTGGGGCGGCCGATGATGCGCGCCGCATCCTCGACATCGTAGGCCACGAGGCCCCGGCCGAGCACCCGGGTCTCGCTGCGGATCGTCACCGCATCGCCGCGATGGAAGCTGCCCTCGATCCGACGCACCCCCACCGGCAGCAGGCTCGCGCCGGCCTGGAGCGCGCGGGCGGCGCCCTCGTCCACGTAGAGCGTCCCGCGGGGTTCCAGCGCGCCGGCGATCCAGGTCTTGCGCGCCGTCGCCGGATTGGACGGTGTCAGGAACCAGCTGCAGCGCCCGCCCTCGGCGATGCGCTTCAGCGGGTTCTTCGTGCGGCCGTCCGCGATGATCATATGGGTGCCGCCGGCTGTCGCGATCTTGCCCGCCTCGACCTTCGTGCGCATGCCCCCGCGCGACAGCTCGGAGGCTGCCCCGCCGGCCATGGCCTCGATGGAAGGCGTGATCCGCTCGACCACCGGAATGTGCTCGGCATCGGGATTGGATGCGGGCGGCGCCGTATAGAGTCCGTCGATATCGGAGAACAGCACCAGGAGATCGGCCCCGATCATGGTGGCGACGCGCGCCGCCAGGCGATCGTTGTCGCCGTAGCGGATCTCCGAGGTCGCAACCGTGTCGTTCTCGTTGATCACCGGCACGGCCCGCATCTCGAGGAGCTTCAGGGTCGTGGCCCGGGCATTGAGGTAACGCCGCCGCTGCTCGGTGTCGGCGAGCGTCACGAGGATCTGGCCGGCCGTGATGCCGTGATGCGCCAGCACCTCCGACCAGGTGCGGGCGAGCGCGATCTGCCCGACGGCCGCGGCAGCCTGGCTCTCCTCCAGGCGCAGGGGGCCGGAGGGCAGCCCCAGAACGGTGCGCCCCATGGCGATGGCCCCGGAGGAGACCACGAGAACGTCGGCGCCTCTCGCGTGAAGATCCGCGATGTCCTCGGCGAGCGCCGCAAGCCAGGCGTGGTTCAGCCGTCCGCGGGCCCGGTCGACCAGCAGGGCGGATCCGACCTTCAGGACGACGCGGCGGAATTGGCCGAGCTCCGGGGTCACGGATGCCACTCCGCCTGCGGGGCGGCGGGCTCCTCTTCGGCCCTGGCCTGATCGATCACGGTGAGCAGCGCCTGGAGCACCTCCTGCACACCCTGCCCGGACGCCGAGGAGACGACGTAAGGGGTTTGTTTCGAGGCCTTCTTGAGCTTCTTCAGCTGCTCCTTGAGCGTCTCCTCGTCCAGGGCGTCGGCCTTGGACAGGGCAACGATCTCGGGCTTCTCCGACAGGCCGTGGCCATAGGCCTCGATCTCGTGGCGGACGGTCCTGTAGGCCTCCCCGGCATCCTCGCTCGTCCCCTCGACCAGGTGCAGCAGAACCCGGCAGCGCTCCACATGGCTCAGGAAGCGGTCGCCCAGGCCGACGCCCTCGGAGGCTCCCTCGATCAGGCCGGGAATATCCGCCAGCACGAACTCGCGCCCGTAGGCGCGCACGACGCCGAGCCCCGGGTGGAGGGTGGTGAAGGGGTAATCGGCGATCTTGGGCTTGGCCGCCGTCACGGTGGCGAGAAAGGTGGACTTGCCCGCATTGGGAAGTCCGACCAGCCCGGCATCGGCGATCAGCTTGAGACGCAGGATGAGCGTGCGCTCCTGGCCTTCCTGGCCGGGATTGGCCCGGCGGGGAGCGCGGTTCGTCGAGGTGGTGAAATAGGCGTTGCCGAAGCCGCCGTTGCCGCCCTTCGCCAGCAGGACCCTCTGGCCCACATGGGTCATGTCGGCGATGACGGTCTCGCCGTCCTCCTCCAGGATCTCGGTGCCGGCCGGCACCTTGAGAATCGCGTCGGCCCCCTTGGCCCCGTGCCGGTTCTTGCCCATGCCGTGGCCGCCGGTCTTGGCCTTGAAGTGCTGCTGGTAGCGGTAGTCGATGAGGGTGTTCAGACCCTCGACGCATTCCGCCCAGACGTCGCCGCCGCGGCCGCCGTCGCCGCCGTCCGGCCCGCCGAACTCGATGAATTTTTCACGGCGGAACGACACGGCGCCGCCGCCGCCGTTGCCGGAACGGATATAGATCTTGGCTTGGTCGAGAAATTTCATAACCCGCATCCTTTACGGGACTGGAGCATTTTTCGCAAAGAGCCGATCAGGCCCTCCGGTTCAGACAAGGCTCCCGTCCGCGATGGTCTGCGGGAGCAACGCGGATAAAAGCGAAGCGCTCCCGTGATCACGGGAGCGCTCCCTTGGTTTCAGCTCGCGAGGGACAGCCCCCGGTCCACCTCGATCTCGACGGACAGAGGCTCCCGCACGAGGCCGGTATGGCTCCAGCTTTTCAGGCTCTCCCAGGCCCGCCGGTCGAGGCGGAAATGGTCGGCCGGGTAGAGCCCTCCCCGGGCGGGCAGCTCGACCAGGCCGGCGCCCTGATAGGCGAAGCCGCACTTCTCCAGGACCCGCCGGGAGGCCGGGTTGATGACCCGGGTCGACGCGGTGAGCTCATCCCCCTCGCCATAGGCGAAGAAGGCGTCGATCAGCGCTCTCGCCGCCTCGGTGGCGTAGCCCTTTCCCCAGTAGGGGGTGCCGAGCCAGTAGCCGAGGCTGGGCTTGCCCGTCTCCGGGTCCGGTCCGATGCCCACCATGCCGATCAGGCTGTTGGGCTTGCCCTTGGGCGTGATGGCGAGCTGCAGGCCATGGCCGTCCGCATTGGACCGCCGGGACATGAAGATAAATCGCTCGGCGTCGTCCGGGTGATACGGATGCGGAATGCGCGCCGTCATCTCCGCGACCGATTTCTCACCGGCAAGGCGTACGATGGCTTGGGCATCCGCGAGACGGGCCCAGCGGAGCCAGAGGCCGCGGGTCTCGAGGCGGAAAACATCGTCACGGGTGAGGTCGGGAAACATCGTCTTGCTCCGATCCGGTGGGCCCTCCCTGGGCCCGAGAAATGACGAAGGGGAGGTGGACATCCCACCTCCCCTGTCAGTTTCGGATTGGAGCTTGGCCTTTTGGGCCTGTCTGGAGCTCTTCACCCGCCGGGTCGGTGTGATGCCGGCGGGAGCTCCTTCGTTTCGCTCTCGCCGTTTACTCTGCGGCCTCTTGGGCCGGTACGACCGATACAAAGGCTCGGCCTTGACGCGTCAGGAATCGGACTCGGCCATCGGCCGTGGCAAAGAGGGTATGGTCTTTGCCCATGCCGACATTGGCGCCGGCATGCCATTTGGTGCCGCGCTGACGAATAATGATGTTGCCGGCGACGACCTGCTGATCGCCGAACCTCTTGACGCCCAGACGACGGCCTGCCGAGTCGCGACCGTTGCGAGACGAACCGCCTGCTTTTTTGTGAGCCATGGGTTACTCCCGTGTTCCTGTGTTGCCTTGCGCTTATTCAGCGGTGGCCGGCGCAGCCTCGTCAGCCGCAGCCTTGGTGGTCTTCTTCGCCGCAGCCTTCTTGGGCGTTTCGCCACCGGCGAGGATCTCGGTGATCCGCACCACGGTGTAGTCCTGGCGATGCCCGCGCTTGCGGCGCGAATTCTGACGGCGGCGCTTCTTGAAGGAGATGACCTTCTCGCCGCGGGTGTGTTCCACCACCTCGCCCGCCACGGTCACGCCCTCGACGAGGGGAGCGCCCACCTGGGTCGAACCGTCGTTCGTGACCATGAGAACCTGGTCGAAGGTGACGGCGGTGCCAGGCTCGCCTGCGAGCGTGGCGACGGTGATGACGTCGTTGGCGGCAACGCGATACTGCTTGCCGCCGGTCTTGATCACTGCGAACATCTGATCCTCGTGTTCAAACCCAATTCTCAGCGGGGGAAGCCCCACCGGATTGGCTTTTTGGCAGTTTCCGGCTTCGGTTCACGGCGGGCTTGAGCCGCCGCATGGATACGAGCAGGCACGCGGGCCCGCTCATAGATGACGCCTACCTACGGGCTGCCCTCTCCTTTGTCAATCAAAAACCTGTTTTTTGGTGCTTGAAGACCCGCCAAGCCCATGATATCCACCCGGCCTCAACCAGCGGGCCTGAGGCCTTCGCACCCCGGAGAGGTGGCAGAGTGGTTGAATGCACCGCACTCGAAATGCGGCATACGGGCAACCGTATCGGGAGTTCGAATCTCCCCCTCTCCGCCAACTCTTCCTTAAAATACCTTATTTTACAAGGGATTAAGGGTTCAAGCGAACCTGTGCCCCTCATCGCACCCCACATTATGCCGTGGCTTGTAAAAAGCTAATCTGGCTCTTGTTGGACATATGGCCAAGTTGGAATCAGCCCTCTTCCTCTCAGGCTAGGCTGAATCGACATTCAGCGCATCCATTGTAGTGCCGCGGCGATCAGAATGAAGCTGAGGAAGTTTGCGGCCCTTCGGTCATAACGGGTGGCAATACGGCGGCAATCTGGTCGTCGTCGACCACGTGCACGAGGGTGAGCTCGGCGCCGCAATCCCGCGCGAGCAGGCCGGCGCGCCGCACGGCCCGTTGCGAGCGGGTCGAGAAGTCCGTTGCCGCCAGAATGTGCATGGGCTCGTCTCCTGTCGTCTCGAGGGCTCGGAGTTGTCGCGCATGGCCGTCGCAGGGTAGCAGCGGCAGGAGCCGCCGCTACCCGATCTGGTGAGTTCAACGGTCATGGCGAGACACACGCCGCCCAGGCGGAAGGCTGAACGTCGGGATCGGCCGGCGCGGGTCATCCTCTGCCGGCTCCCCGGTCTCCAGGAACGCCCGATGTCCCTGGCGAGAGCCGATTCTGGATTGACTTCCGAGAAATGCCAAAAGGGGTCATGTCCTAGCGCATCGTGCGGCCCAGCGGGTCACTGGCGTGGCCCGCTGGGTCCGCGCCGAACGATGCGCCGCTCAAGGGGTTGGTCATCGGATCGATCCCAAACCTGGGTCCACTTTTCACGTCCGATGCTCTAGAATTCGGCCCGGGATCAGCCTCTGGTTTCGTCGGGTGATGCCAGTCCATCGTTGGAAGCGCGGGTTTCAAGGCTTGAAGTCCCCTCGCGCAGCCCTTCAAGACCGCCGCACCCGCCATCGCGGCGGCAAGCGATGAGGTGATGGAGAAGAGCCCCTCGTAACCGTATGCCGCAACCAATGGTGAACTCGCGAGAGGCGAACAGAACTGGCCGATGAACACGGAGGCGGTCAGGATGCCTCCGGCCGTCCCCCTCCGGGAGAGCGGGGCAAGCCCCAGGGCGAGGGTGACGAAGCTCGGCGACACCAGCGCATAGCCTACACCGATGGCCGCGGCTCCGGCGAACCAAGCCGGAGGACTCATAGCACGGGCCAGCAACACGAAACCGAGTGCCATCACACCATACCCCAGAGCGAAAACGCCACCGTAACCGATGGCCCTCTGGACCCGGCCATACAGCAGCGCCAGGCAGCCGCCGGAAAGCATCAGGCCTCCGAGCGCCGAGCCGGTCATCACTGGGCTGCTGTAGCCTGATTCTGCGAAGTAGAACGCCAACTGGGTCGGCATGACGAAGAAGATCATGTTCGTGGCGGCTTGAAGAAGCGCGAGCAGCCCGATGGCGAAACGCCATGATAAAGGATGGGAGGCGTTGCTCTCCAGGCGGGCATGGACGATAGGCGGGGTCCTCGGCGGATCGACGATGACCCTCCACATGAGAGGCAGGAAGAGCGCGGCCACTCCGTAGATGACGAAAGACAGACGCGGTGAGATCGCCGCAAACCATCCCGCGAGTGAGATGAACACCAGCCCCCCGAAGTTCCGGGCCGATATCTGTAGTCCCGACAGCGCGGTCCGATCGTCTCCGGTGAAGTAGTCGCCGACAAGCGCGGTCTGGGCCGTCATGATGAGGGCGACGGCCAGCCCCAGCACCAAGCGGCTGGCGAAGATGCTCGGGAGGTCGGGAAGGAACAGCCCCGCGCATCCCGCGGCGACGAAGAGGATGACCCCCGCCAGGAGCATCCGCCGCCGGCCGTACCGATCGGCGGCGAGACCGGCGAACGGCGCGAGGATGGCGACGCTGATGGAGGGCGCCGGTACCAGCAGGCGTACCAGCATCGCAGCGTTCGGATCCTCGGCGAACAGGCGCTCGAGCCCGGGGAGCGCGGGACTGATCGTGGCATTGGCCATGGTCGTGAGCGATGCCGCCATCAGCAGCGAGATCGCTCGCGGATCCCGCCAGACCTGCGTCTGTCTCGAAATCGTGGTGACGTTCATGGCTGACCTCTTGCTCGAAGTGACGATTCGAGACACGGTACGACTTCAAGTCGACTTGAGGTCAAGCATGGGAATGATGGATATCGGCGAGGTTGCTCAACGGTCAGGCGTACCACCTTCCACACTGCGCTACTACGAGGAGATCGGTCTGATCCGGTCGATCAGCCGGCATGGGCTACGGCGGCAGTTCGATGCCGACGTCCTCCTGAAGCTGTCCCTCATCGAACTCGGGAAAACGGCAGGCTTCTCCCTCACCGAGATCGCGGGCATGTTCGGGAAGGACGGCCGGCCTGACATTCCCCGCGATCAGCTGCACGCCAAGGCGGATGATTTGCAGCGGCAGATGCGCGACCTGCGCGTGCTGCGGGATGCCCTTCGGCACGTGGCCGAGTGCCCCGCCCCGTCGCACCTGGAATGCCCAACCTTCCGCAAGCTCCTGAAAGCAGCGACGCGCAGACGCGTCACCCGTCCGGCGTCCAGAGCATCGGCCGCGAAAGTGGAAACCGGTTTCGCGTGAAAAGATGCTTTGAAACAAAAGCTTGAAGCATCGGGCGCGAAACATGCCCCTGAAGATCATCGATCGGCGGGGAGCCGCGCCCTATGCGACCGGAGCATCGACCGTGCATACGACCCCCGTCGGCTCAAACGCGATCTCCACTTGGCCATCGAGATCCTGCGCGAGACTTCGCTCAATGAGGCGTGATCCGAAGCCGCGGCGAGAGCGAGCCTTCACAGGCGGGCCGCCGCTTTCCGTCCAGCGCAGGCTCAGGCGGGGTTGCGCTCCCGCGCTCTGCTGCACCGTCCACGAGACGTCCACGATGCCGAGCTTGTTCGAGAGGGCGCCATACTTGACCGCGTTGGTCGCCAGTTCATGCAGAGCCATCGCCAGGGCCAACGACATGCGGGGCGTGAGCCGCACATGCGGCCCGGCAATGTGAATCCGGTTCTCGTTCACGGCCTCGTAGGGCTCGAGCGCGCGCGTGACGACCTCGATCAGGTCGGCACCCTCCCAGCTCTCACGGGTGAGCACATCGTGCGCCCGCGAGAGGGCCAACAGCCGCATCTGAATGGCTTCTTTTGCCTGAGCGGACGTGACGTTCGTGCGCAGGGTCTGCATGACGATGGACTGCACCGTGGCCAGGGTGTTCTTCACGCGGTGGTTCAGCTCGCCGATGAGCAATGCCTGGTGCTCGGCGGCGCGCCTCGCCTGGTCGAGCGCGGCCATCAGACGCTTTTCCGCCGTGTGCATTTCCTCCAGGCGCGCCCTCGCCTCGTATTGCCGCTCCCGGCCGCGCAGGGCCGTCCGCGCCACGCTGACCAGCGTCCCGGCGTGAAAGGGGCGCTCCAGGAAGGTCACGTTGCCGAGGATCTCGGTGAGGCGAGCGAGGGCCGGATTGCGTTCGACCCCTCCTCCACGCTGGGTCAGCAGCACGAAGGCAAAGTCGGACCAGGGCGGCTGGTCCGCCAACCAGCGGGACAGATCGCTCAAATCGGCCGTGCGGAACGTCTCGTCGGTAATGAGCGCGAAGCCCGCTCCCCGCTCGAGCTCCCGGACCAGCCCCGGCAGGTCGGGGCAGACCTCAGCGGCAATCCCCACCGCGCGCAGAAGATCGGCGGCAACAGCAGAATCCCGCCCATGCGGGGCCAGGATGAGAGCCCGCATGGAGTGCAGATGAGACACGGCGTCCATGCTCAGCGATCTTCGAGCAGGGAGGCGCGGTCCTCCTCCGCCATCACCGGCACGCCGCGCAGCACGCCCTGGAAGCCGCTGAGCGGCGCGCCGATGGCAATCCCGCTGCCGTCGACCCGCATCTCGCGGATGGTGCTCTCATGCGAGCCGAACCGCTTCTTGATGACGGACAGGGCCCGCCGCACCTGGCCGAAGGCCTCGAAGTAGCGCAGCAGGATCACCGTATCGGCCAGGTAGGTGACGTCGACCGGCGCCTTCATGTCGCCGACGAGCCCGTGCTGCGCCACGAGCAGGAAGGTCGAGGCGCCCTGCCGGTTCAGGTATTGCAGCAGCTCATGCATGTGCAGGATCAGAAACTGCTCCTCCGGCATGGCCGCCTGATAGCCGTTGAGGCTGTCGATCACGATGGTCTTGACCCCATGCTCATCCACCTGGGCCCGGACCCGATGCGTGAACTCGCCCGGCGAGAGTTCGGCGGCGTCGACCTGCTCGATGAACAGGTTGCCGGCTGCGCACATCGCCTCCAGGTCGATTCCCATCAGCCTGGTGCGGTCGAGCAGGAGACCGAGCTCCTCGTCGAAAACGAGCAACGCCGCCTTCTCGCCCCGCTGAACGGCGGAGACCGCGAACTGCACCGCGAGGAGCGACTTGCCGCTTCCGGCCGGACCCATGACCAAGGTGCTGGAGCCCCGCTCGATGCCGCCGCCCAGCAGAGCATCGAGTTCCCTGATCCCGCTGGTGAGCACGTCGCGGGCAAAGCCCGTCTTGTGCTCACCCGACACCAGGCGCGGGAACACCTGGACCCCACCCTCGGCGATCGTGAAGTCGTGATAGCCGCCTCGGAAGCTCTGGCCGCGATACTTGACCACCCGCAGACGACGGCGTTCGGCCCCATAGATCGGCGTCATCCCCTCCAGGCGGATCACCCCATGGGCGATGCTGTGCACGGTCTTGTCGTTGGTATCCGTGGTCAGGTCGTCGAGCATCAGGACCGTTGCCCCCTGCTGGGCGAAGTAGTGCTTCATCGCCAGGATCTGCCGGCGGTAGCGCAGCGAACTCTGGGCCAGGAGGCGGATCTCGGACAGGCTGTCCAGGACGATGCGCGCCGGCTTGACTCGGTCGATGGCCGCGAACACCGCCTTGGTGGTCTCGCCGAGCTCGAGATCGGACGAGTACAGGAGGCTCTGCTGATGTTCCTCGTCGAGCAGGCTTTCGGGCGGCACGAGCTCGAACACATGGATCGTATCGTCCAGGGACCAGCCGTGGGAGGCCGCGCCATTGCGAAGCTCCTGCTCGGTCTCGGAGAGGGTGATGTAGAGGCCTGTCTCGCCCACCTTGGCGCCTTCCAGCAGGAACTGGAGCGCAATGGTGGTCTTGCCTGTGCCGGGGCTGCCCTCCAGGAGATAGACGTGCCCTGGCGCGAGGCCGCCGACGAGAATGTCACCGAGCCCCTCGACTCCGGTTTTCGCCTTAGGGCGGGGCTTGAATGGTGTGGTCATTCGAAAGTCCGATCTCGGCCAGGATGACCGGAGGCAGGATGTGGGTTGGGATCAGCGTCAACACCCCGGCCAGGGCCTGCTCGGCATGCCAGAGATCATAGCGCTGCTGGAGATCGAGCCAAAGCCGTGGGGCGGTTCCCGACAAGCGGGCCAGGCGGGTCGCCATCTCGGGGCTGACCGCGGCCGTGCCGGCGAGAACCCGGTGGAGCGTCTGGCGGGCGATGCGAAGTTCGCGGGCGGCTTGGCTTACGGAAAGGCCGAGCCCGGGCAGCACCTGATCGCGCAGCATGCCACCGGGATGGAGCGGAGCCTGAGGGCAGGCATCGCGTGGTGAGGCCATGATCCTGCTTTCGGCAAGGCGGATTGTAGCGTTATGGGTGACAGCGGCCAGAAAGCAAGAGGAAGCCCTGGAAGACGAGCGCATCGTGCGGACCAGAAATCTGGCTGTCCAGGGGGCGCCTACTTGAGCATCGGCCAAGTGTCGGACAGCTTGTACCCTCCGGGAAACGGGTCGGACGGGTCGAGCATGAGCTGGGAGGTTCCGGCGATCCATGCGCGCCCGGAAATCGACGGAACGATCGCCGTCTGTCCAGCCACCGTCGTCTCACGCACGATCCTGCCGATGAACTGGGTATCGATGATCGAGACGCCGGTCAGCGTCTCCCCTTCCTTGAGCAGGCCGCGGGCATGCAGGATCGCCATCCGGGCCGATACCGCCGTGCCGGTCGGCGACCGATCAATCTTGCCTGGCTGAATGGCGACCGCCGAGCGCGACATCAATCGTCCGTTCTCCCGATATAAGGGCCCGGCGAAAGCGCAGAAGGAGATATGATTCCATCCGGTATCCTCGGGATGGGAGAAGCCCAGTTGCTCGTTGGCGGCATTGGTGATCCTGATGCCGATTTCGGCCAGTGCGCGGGCCTCGTCCGCGACCAGCCTGAAGCCGAGCGTCTCGGCCTCGACGACCACGAAGCTGTCGCCGCCATAGGCGGTATCGACCGTCATCGTACCCAGCCCCGGCACTTCCAGCGTCGCATCGAGCCTGGCGGCGAAGCTCGGCACGTTCGTGACCGTGATCCGCTCAGCCTTGCCGTTGCGGCACTCCGCGACGACCTCCACCAACCCCGCGGGAGCCTCCAGGACCATGCGGGTTTCCGGCTCGGTCATGGGGATGATGCCGCTGTCCAGCAGGACGGTTGAAACGCAGATCGCGTTGGAGCCGGACATGGGAGGCGTATCCTCCGGCTCCATGATGATCCAGCCCATCTGCGCCCTGGGGTTCTTGGGGGGCACCAGCAGGTTCACGTGACGGAAGACGCCGCCGCGCGGCTCGTTGAGGACGAAATTCCGCAGCGTCTTGTCCTGTGCGATCCAGCGTGACTGTTCCCATACGGTCTCTCCGGGCGGAGGCGCGACACCACCGACGATCACGTCGCCCACTTCGCCTTCGGCATGGCAACTGACCACGTGGATGATTTTCGAGGAGCGCATCGTTCGGTTTCCTTAAAGCATCGGACCCAAAAGTGGTGTCCAATTTTCGCTCACGCGGCCCTTCGGGTCGCTGACGCGGCCCTCTGGGTCGCGTCCAGGGCTCTGGAGACTGGCATGGCCGGAAGGCTGATTGGCAGGGGCTCGGAACAGCCGCCTAACCTTGCTTCGATCAAAGGAGCACGAGCGGCTCGCACCCGGTGGGTAAAGGGTTACGGCGCCCTGTTGCGGGCGCCGCTGAACGGAACGATCCACCGGGATCAGGTTCCCGGGGCATAATCCGCCTTGCCGCCCTTCCACTGATAGACCACGAAGCCCGGTTGCTTGTTGTCGCCCTTGGGATCGAAGCCGATCGGCCCAGCCACCGTCGGGACGGTGTTCGCCGCAATGGCCCGGGCCACCGCCGGGCCATCGACCTTGCCGGCCTTCTTGAGCGCATCGGCAAGGACCTGGACGGCCGCATAGGCGTAAAGCACATAGCCTTCGGGCTCGATGTTCTTGGCCCGCATCTCCTTCACCACATCGGCCGCAGCCGGGTCCTTGCGCGGATCGGGGCCGAAGGTGAACAGGGTGCCCTCGGCGGCGGGTCCGGCGATCGAGAGGAGCTCCTGGGTCGAGATCGGATCGCCGCCGATGAGCTGAAGCTTGAGGCCCTGGTCGGCCGCCTGACGCAGGATCAAACCAGCCTCCGCATGGTAGCCGCCGAAGAACAGCACCTCGACGCCGGCCGTCTTCAGACGGGTGATCAGCGCGGTGTAGTCCTTCTCGCCAGGATTGATGCCGGCCTCCACCACGACCGACTGCCTCCCGTCGGCAAGCTTCTTCTTGACCTCTCCGACGAGGCCGGTGCCGAACGGGCTCTTGTCGTGCACAAGGGCGATCTTCTTGCCGGACAGGTTTTTGATCACGTAATCGGCCGCGGTCGGACCCTGCTGATCATCGCGTCCGGTGATTCGGAAGATCGTCTTCATGCCCCGTTCGGTGACCTTGGGGTTGCTGGACACCGTGATGCTGGTGATGCCGGCTTCGTCGTAGACTTCCGAGGCCGGGAGGGTCGAGCCGGAGCAGAAATGCCCGAAGACGAGCTTGATGCCCTCGCCGACGATCTTGTTGGCGACCGAGACCGCCTGCTTGGGGTCGCAGGCGTCGTCCATGGCGACGATCTCCAGCTTCTGTCCGAGCACCCCGCCCGAGGCATTGATGGCATCGGCGGCTGCCTGGGCGCCGTTCTTCATCTGGTCGCCGAACGTGGCCGAGCTGCCGGTCATCGGCCCGGCGACGGCGATCCTGATCTGGGCGAAGGCCGGGGCGGAGCCGATCAGCAGGGCGGTCGAGAGCAGAAGCATCCGACGGTGTTTGGTGGCCATGGGAAGTTTCCTCCTTGGGGCTGCGTGCCAGACACTGGGCTAGCGCGGCTTCCACTCACGTGGAAGCAGCTCTCTTCTTTGCCTAGCGCATCGGACGGACCCAGAGGGCCGCGTCAGCGACCCGCTGGGTCCGCCTCATCCGATGCGCCGGTCAACAGAAGGAGCCTCGGACCCAAAAGTGGTGTCCACTCTTCACGTCCGAGGCTCTCGTCGCATTTTTTAACGGTGAACCGGATCCACTTCACCGAAAAATGCTCTGGGCCCTGCCACTCAAAGCAGAGAAATCCGCGCTTTCTAAGGAGAGACGGCCTGATCCGGAAGCCTTTGACCTGTTTGGGCATCGAAAATGTGGAGCTTGGCCGCGGGCAGGCTGAAGGCGACGTCCGTGCCGATCTGGTAATGCGCCCGCTCCAGCACGAATGCCTTCAGAGCGGAAGAGACGGTTCTGATATGGAGGATCGTCCCCAGGCCCATCGGCTCCACCAGCTCGATTTGACCCGTATGATCCCCCTCCCCCCTCGTCGACACCTGAACGTCCTCAGGGCGCACCCCGACCCTCACGGCTTGGCCGTCCCGGCCCTGGACACGATCGGAGACCGGCATTGTCTCGCCTGACCCGAGGGCGACGAACCGACGTTCGCCGTCACCATGCAGGGTGCCGTCGAGCACGTTGATGGCAGGCGACCCGATGAAGCTGGCGACGAACAGGTTCGTGGGGCGCTCGTAAAGATCGAGCGGCGTTCCAACCTGCTGGACGGCGCCTGCGTTCATCGCGACGATCCGGTCGGCGAGGGTCATGGCCTCCACTTGATCGTGGGTCACATAGATCGACGTTGTGCCGAGCTCCCGGTGGAGCTTCTTGATCTCCACGCGCATCTGTTCGCGAAGACGCGCATCGAGATTGGACAGCGGCTCATCGAACAGGAACGCCTTCGGCTTGCGCACGATGGAGCGCCCCATCGCGACGCGCTGCCGCTGTCCCCCCGACAGGGTGCGGGGCTTTCGGTCGAGGAAGGACTCGAGCCCCAGCTTGGAGGCGGCCGCATTCACGACCTGGGCCATCCGCTCCGAAGGCGTTCCTCGCAATTTGAGGCTGTAGCTCATGTTGTCGCGAACCGTCATGTGCGGATAGAGGGCATAGGACTGGAACACCATGGCGATATCCCGGTCCTTCGGCGCCAGTTCGTTCACAACCCTCCCGGCGATGCGGATGTCCCCGCGGGTGATGCCCTCCAGTCCTGCGATCATGCGCAGGAGCGTGGACTTGCCGCATCCCGAAGGCCCGACCAGCACGACGAACTCCCCATCCTGGATCGACAGGTCGACCTCGTGAAGGACAGGCACGGCCCCATAGGACTTGCCGACACCCTGAATATCGATGGAAGCCATGATGCTAACCCTCAGCCTTTGACCGCGCCCGCCGTCAGACCCCGGACGAGATAGCGTTGAATGAGAAGGAAGAAGAGGCATGCGGGGATCAGGGCCAGGATGCCTGCCGCCATCATCTGCCCGAAATCGACCGAGAACTTCGACACGAAGCTGAGCAGACCAACCGGGAACGTGCTCGCATCGGCCTTCGACACCAGCATGAGGGCGAAGAGCAGCTCGCTCCAGGCTGCCGTGAAAACGAAGCCCAGGGTTGCAGCGATGCCCGGCAGAGTGAGCGGGAGGATGATCTGCCGAAAGGCACGGAAGCGCGAAGCGCCGTCGATCATCGCAGCCTCCTCCAGATCCTTCGGGATCCCGTCGAAGAACGACTGCATCAGGAACGTCGCGAACGGCACGTTGAAGGCCGTGTAGACGATGACGAGACCGGTGAGGCTGTTGGTGAGCCCGAGCGGCGAGAAAAGCTTGAAGATCGGGGCCACCAGCATGACGAGCGGAAACATCTGGGTGATGAGCATCAGCCCGACGAGCCACATCTTGCCGCGGAAATCGAACCGTGACATCGCATAGCCCGAAAGAGCAGCGATCAGCGTCACCGTCGCGGCCGTGCTGCCCGAGACGATCAGGCTGTTCTTGAAGAACAGCGGAAAGTCACTATGGGCGAGGACGAACGTGTAGTGTGCCAGGGAAGAGCGGGAAGGCCATAGCCGGATGCCCTCGCTGTAGAGAAGGTCGTTCGGCGTGACAGAAACCTTGAGCAGCCAGTAGAGGGGAAAGAGCGCGAAAGCGACATAGAGGGCGAGCAGCCCATAGTGAAGGATCCAGTACGGGGTGCTGCGGGCGGACGATGTCATAGGGCTCTCCTCATCGCCTCAGCAGGGACTGCCGCATCAGGATGATGACGAAGGAATAGGCCAGCAGAAGCCCGAGCAGCACCATCGCGATCGCGGATGCGTAGCCGAAATCGAGGCGCCGGAATGCCTGCGTGAAGATGTAGCTCGAAACGATCTGCGTCTGATCCGCGGGGCCGCCATTGGTCATGACGATGATCAGATCGGCGAAGTTCGCAATCCAGATGGTCCGCAGCATGACCGTAATCGCGATGGTGGGCGCCAGGAACGGAAGGGTGATGTCGATGAAGCGCCGCCAGGCACCGGCGCCATCGATGGCGGCCGCTTCATAGATGTCCTGCGGGATCGACTGCAGGGCCGCAAGCAGCGTGATGGCAAAGAATGGGATGCCCCACCAGACATTGGCGACGATCGGCCCCCAGATCGCGAGATGGGGGTCCGACAGAATGTTCTCGGGAGCAGGCAGGATTCCGAGGGCCGCCATCCAGTGCGGCAGGGGACCGACAACAGGGTTGAACAGCCAGGCCCAGTTCAGGCCGGATAGAAACGTCGGCACTGCCCAGGGCAGAAAAACCAATGCCTGGATGACGCCGCGCCCCGGAAAAGAATTGTTGAGGAGGAGTGCCAGCACGAGGCCGAAGGCAAATTGCAGGACAACCGAAGCCAAGGTCCAAACAAGGGTGTTCCTCATGGAAAGCCAGAACGCCGCATCCGTCCAGAGAGTCCGGAAATGCTCGAGACCGACGAAGCCTCCGCTGAAGGGGTTGATCAGCTGCATGTCCCGAAACGCGTAGGACAAGCCGATCGTCAGCGGCACGAGCATGATGACCGCAATCAGGACGACCGAGGGAGCGATATACAGGTAAGGCTCGAGGCCTGACACGAGCCTGCGCAGCGGCGCACGCCGGCGGCCTGCAGCCTCCTCGTATAGGGGCATCGTTGACATGCGGCGCTCCTTGACAGGACAAGACAAGCGGACGGCGCGGCTAGGACGCCGCGCCGATCCGGATTCATTTGCTCGAAGCGAGGTGCTTCTTCTGTGCCTTCGTCATGTAATCGGCCCACTGAGCCGCCATGTCCTTCGGGGCGAGCTGGCCAAGAAGAGCCTGCTGGCTGGTCTTCACCGCGAGCGAGTCCGCGAAGAAGGCGAATTCCTGCAGGTAGGTCGGCATGATCGTCGGGACGACGTTCTTGTCGGCGAGTTCCTCGAACCATCCCTTGAACTGCGGGCCGGAATAGAACGGATCGTTCTCGGCCGACTTGTAGATCGGCAGCGCACCCGTTTTCTTGTTCCAGGCGATATTGCCCTCAGGGCCGGCGAGCGCAGCAAGCAGTTTCCAGGACAGCTCCTTGTTCTTGCTGTTCGCGAACATAGACCAACCCGCATAGCCCAGCGTGGGGAAGGCCTTGCCTGCCGGGCCCTTGGGGAAAGGCGCAACTCCGTATTCCTCCGGCTTCATGCGCTCGGCGATGGCGATCAGTGCATCAGGATCCTGATCGAGCATGGCGCAGGTGCTGGAGTAGAACCCGGCGACGATCTCGTTGAAGCCCCAGTTCACGCTGTCCTTCGGAGCGTAGCCCTTCTTGTAGAGATCGGTGAGATAGGCGAGGCCTTTCACCCATCCCTCATCGGCGAAGGTCGAGGTCCCGTCCTGCTTGAAGAACGCGTTGTCGCCGGCCATCGTGGCGCCGAACATCACCCAGCCGTTCAGGCCGCCGGGACCACCCCGCAGGCAGTAGCCGTACTTGCCCGGGATGGCCGAAACCTTCTTGGAGACCTCCTCGAACTCCGTCAGGGTCTTCGGCGGCTCCTTCACGCCGGCCTGCTCGAAAAGCTTCTTGTTGTAGAACATGGCTCTCAGATAGAAGCCGTAGGGTATCGTGTAGGCGGTATTCTTGACGCTGCGACCGACCTCCAGGGCTCTCTCGTTCAACCCGCCCGTATGGGCCCAAGCCTTCAGGTAAGGCTCGAGGCTCTCCAGGGCGCCGTTGTTCGCGTAGAGCGAAAGCCACCGATCCGGCATCTCGACAACGTCCGGCGTATCGCCGGCGGACACCATGGTGGCGAATTTCTCGAAGGCTTGGCTCCAGGGCAGAGACGTGATTTCCACCTTCACGCCGGGGTTTGCCTCCTCGAAACCCTTCACAATGCCCTTGAGCGTTTCTGTCCGCTCGGGGCTGGTGATGACTTCCGTGAGCTTCAGGGTGGTCTGGGCAAGGGCGCTGCCGACGAAGGTCGTGGCGAGCGCAGTAGCGAGCAGCAGGCGTTGGATCATGGTCTTCCCTCTGTTTTGATCTTGTCTCGAACGTGTTCGACCGCTCCTGACGACAGTTTGGTTAGCTCATCTTCGCCTCCCTGATGGCCTGTGAGAGATCGGCCACGAGGGCATCCTGGCCCTCGAGGCCCACATGAAGCCGCACGACACGATCGGAGACGCCGAAATCGATCGCCGAATTGGGCCCTGCCGCCTGGGCCCGGACCACCTGGGCAGGCACCACAAGGCTCTCATGTCCGCCCCAGCTCACGCCGAGCTTGAAAAACCGGAGCGAGTCCGCGAACCGGGCGATGTCGACGCTGCCGTCGAACTCGAACGAGAACAGGCCGGATGTGCCTTGCAGCCCGTCGAGCAGCCCATTGCTCAGGCCGGGATGATAGACCGCCACCACGTCCGGTCGCTTCGCGAGCTCACGCGCCACGTGCAGACCCGCTGCCTCATGGGCTCTCATGCGGATCGGCAAGGTGCGAAGACCACGCAGCAGAAGCCATGCATCGAATGGGGACAGCTTGCCGCCGAGGTAGGGATAAATGCGGGATCGGATCTCTCCAATGAGCCCACCCGAGCCCACGACGACGCCCGCCACCACGTCGCTGTGGCCGCCGATATATTTCGAGGCGGAATGGACCACAAGGTCGACCCCGAGGGTCAGCGGCTGCTGGAAGATGGGGCTCGCCCAGCTGTTGTCGATGATCGAGATCGCACCATTTTCGCGTGCGATTCCGGCAAGCGCCGCTACGTCGTGGACATGCATGAGCCAGCTCGTCGGGCTCTCCATGTAGAAGAGCCTGGCGCCGGGCAGGGCGCGTCTGACTGCGTCATGGTCACGACCATCCACATAGTCGACCGTCACGTTCATCCGCTTGAGGTAGGTCTGGAAGAGCCGGTACGCGTCAGGATAGACGTGCTCCACGCATACGATCCGGTCGCCCGGCTGGACGAATGCCAGGACGGTAGAGGCGATGGCCGCCATGCCGCTGGCAAATCCGATGGCATCATCCCCGCATTCCAGGGCGGCCATTTTCTCTTCGAACAGACGAACCGTGGGATTGAGCCCGCGGGTATAGGTGGGACGCACCTTCTGGCCGCGATAGGTTTCCTCCATCTCGGCATATGAGCTGAAGGTAAAGAGAGAGGTTTGCGCGATCGGAGGCACGACAGCCTCGTAGGCATGCTCGCCATCATGGGCAAGGATGGCCATGGCACGGGCCAGTGGATCGACGGAGGTGCTCATCTGATCATGTCCTTGATGTCCTCCTCCACGATGGCGAGGATCGAAAGCGTCTTGGAGCGGGCTGCATCCGGGTCCTTGGCCGCGATGGCCTCGAACAGCTCGCGATGGAACGGAAAGGATCGGGCGGCGAAATCCACCCGGACCCGCGACATGCCGAACAGCGTCTGCACGCTCTCCCGCATTTGCGACAGGAGCTGGTTGAAGATCGGATTGCCGCTGGCGTCATAAATCGAGAGATGAAATGCCAGGTCCTCGGGGCCAGCGCAGCCTTTCTCGCGGTGAACGGCCTCCATGATCAGGAGCTTGGATTCGATCCGCTCGAGGTCGGCGGCACCGGCCCTCATGGCCGCGAGGGCGCTTGCCTCGACTTCCAGGCCACGGCGAACCTCCAGCATCTGAAGAAGGCCGTTCTGCCCGCTGTCGACCGCAAGCGGAAGGTGCATGGTCTCGGGCGAGATCCGACGCAGGAGGTAAGTGCCACTGCCCCTGCGGCTCTCGACCACCCCGAGAGCCTGCCAGTGACGGATAACCTCGCGAATCGTGGAACGGCCGACCGAGAGCTCACCCATCAACTCACGCTCGGGAGGCAGGCAATCTCCCGGCTGCAGATTCGAATGGCCGATATACTCGGCGATGGCCTGCATCGCGCCCGACATGCGTGCGGACGTGGTGCGACGGACCTGAGTTCCCCATTCTGGTTCCACTGCGCCCCAGCCTCCGATACCGAGCTGCGTCACCCCAAAGCAGACGCGCTCCGGAATTGGTCTGACAACTTTGAGGCTGGATCAGCGCGTCCTCGATGTCAAGACAAGGCGTGACAATGAAGGTGCGGCCCCCGGTTGAAGGCGGTCCGACTTCACCGGCCAGGAGACGACCTCACGAGCCGCCTCGACGGGCGCAAGGAGAACGGCTCTGCCTGATCTTTGTGTCTGTGTTGCGTGGCGAGCCTCTGGATCCCGGCAGGGTTGGCTGCCGGTGGGATCTCGGCCCATCATGAAACGCTGTATCGGCGGGCCAGGAAGGTCGGGCAGGATTTCACGGGGCGCAACCGTGGGGCGTCGCCCCGCGGACCATGGCAGGTAGCGGGTGCCGGAATCAGCCTATGGGGCACCGCAGGCACCGAGTCTCAACCGATGATGCCTCGAACAGGGATCAACCAGATGCAGCCCCAGGAGGGCGCCAGAAAGCAACGCAGATCAGAAGATCGGGCGCACCGTTTCGGGTCAATCCATGACAGGGCGCACCTTCTTCCTCCGCCGGACAACACCGAATTCCGCCGCGCATCTCCACCCGCAGTCCCGATCCCTCGAAGCCGAGATGGCGAATACCGCCGCCGGCCTCACAGTTGCCGATCGTGAACGCGCGACCGCGATGATGACGTCAGCACGGCATTCGCCGCTTCTGTTCGGCTTCGAGGAACGGGCCGTCGTTCACGGCCCAATCGGCCTCATGCCCGCTTGAGCAGGGCTTAAGCTTTTTCGATCAGTCACTTACTCCGCCGCTTGTGGCCTTTACTGCCGAACCTCTTCGTCATGTCCGCGTGCGATGCGAATCCTCCCGACGTCTTTCGAGAAAAAAGGGTACTTCCTCAGGGGTAGACAAGTCAAAAATTCCGGACACATTACTTGCGAAGCGTGAAGGGCTGACAGGCACGCGCAACGCATGCCTGGGGGACATTGGTACGTCAAACCAGCGCGGCCTCGCGGCAGCGCACAATCAGTCAGAGAGGAACCCCGAGATGCCGCAACCGAGCCAAGCCAGCGATCAGTGGTGGGTCAACGATCAGACGCCGGACAACCCTTATGGCAAGAGCGAGGACTACGAGTCCTTTCTGGGCTATCTGGGCGCCTTGGGCCGCAGCCTGACCCCCGCGCTCGCGGCAGGAACGCTGAGGATCAACGTCTACGAACTCAATGACCACCCCGACTATAAGGCGGCCGCGATCGGAGCCCTTCAGATGTGGTCCGCGGTCACACCACTGAAATTCGAGATCGTCGACCACGCGCCGTTCAACCGCGCAACGGACTGGATCGAGGTCGTCAGCCCGGAGCTGGGAGAAGCTGACGAGGGCAGCGCCTATTCGAGCAACCGCTATGTCAGCATCGGTCAGCGTTTCCACGACACCGAACCCAACAAGACGGACGTGGGCGGGTACGTCTTCGATTCCTTCATCCATGAATTCGGCCATGAGTTCGGCCTCAACCACCCGGGGCTCTACAATTACAGCGGCCCCGGAGGCGTGCAGATCAACTATCTGAACAACGCGACCTGGACCTATGATCGCCAGCAATACAGCGTCATGTCCTATTTCGATGGGATCGACGTCGGCGAGACCAGCCGCTGGTCCGCCTCGTCGCCGCTCATGGCCGACATCGAGGCTGTCATTCGCCGCTTTTTCTCCACCGTCGACGCGAACGGGGTGCGCACCTATCAGCAGATCGACCTGAACACCGGCGACAACGTCTATGGCTTCGGCAGCACGCAGCTCGGCTATCGGCTGACCTCCTCCGGCATGCGCCATGACATCGGCTTTGCGATTCATGATACGGGCGGAACGGACACGATCGACTTCTCCGGCTCGACGGCGGGAACGATCCTCGACTTGCGTCCGGGACGTTTCTCCAGCGTCAACGGACACAGCAACAACGTCTCCATTTTCGCCGGCCACAACGCGGATGGAACCGGCTATTACATCGAGAACGGCGTCGGCAGCCGGTATGACGACATCCTGATCGGCAACGACGGCGCCAACGTCCTGGACGGGCGCGGCGGGGCTGACCGCATGGCGGGCAACGGCGGCGACGATATCTATTTCGTCGATTCGCTCGACGACATCGTCCGGGAGGAAGTCAATGGGGGCAACGACACGGTCATCCTCCTCTCCAGGGACTTGAGGATCAGGACGATCGCCAACGTCGAAAGCATCATCTACGCCGACGTGTCGACCCTTCAGCCCGGTGGCGGCGGCGAGACCCCGCCCAGCGCCGGCGACAACACGCTGACAAGCATTACCTTCGGCGACAATGGAAATAACACGCTCGATGGCGGCGCCGGGGACGACACGATTTTCGGGCAGGGAGGCGACGACCTCATCATCGGCGGCCGCGACTCGCTCGCCAGCCGGGATATCAACAACACGATCGATGTCGAAGATCTCGAAGACCAGACCGAAAGCGACGACGGCAACGATGCGCTCTACGGCGGCCGCGGCAACGACACCCTTCTCGGTGGCCAAGGCAATGACATCCTCGATGGCGGCGACGGCGACGACACGCTGAGCGGCCAGGACGGCGTGGATGTCTTCAGGGGCGGCGCGGGCGTCGACACGGTCGATTACAGCAAGGAAAGCCCTTTCCAGCTGCTCGTCAATCTGGCGACCAATACCGCCAGCGGCGGCACCGCGTCGGGTGACACGTTCGACAGCATCGAGAACCTGATCGGCTCCGACGATCGCATCGACCGGTTCATCGGCACATCCGCGGCAAACCACTTCTGGGGACGTGGCGGCGGCGATTACTTCAACGGCGGCGGCGGCAACGACATCCTGGATGGCGGCAACGACGGCGACATCCTTTACGGAGAAGCCGGGAACGATACGATCATCGGCGGCGCCGGCCAGGATTACCTGGATGGCGGCTCCGGCACCGACACGGTCGTCTACACAGGCAGCTCCGATGGCGTCACGATCGATCTTGCGAACGGCACGGCCAGCGGCGGCGACGCTGACGGTCCGGTGCAGATCGTCGGCCGAGGCACGACGATCCGGCACGATATTCTTGCCGGCTTCGAGAATGCCGTCGGCTCGTCCTTCGACGACCATCTCATCGGCAATGCCCGGGCGAACAAGCTCTCGGGTGGTGCGGGCAACGACACGTTGACCGGTGGCGGCGGGGCCGACAGATTGATCGGCGGAGCCGGCAGCGACACGGCGGATTATGCCGGCGCGACGAGCGGCGTCAGGCTTACTCTTGCAGGGGGCAAGTCTGGCGGAGATACTTATGTCTCCATCGAAAATCTGGCAGGTTCAGGACACAATGACCGACTGACCGGCAACAATGCAGCCAACGTATTGACCGGCCAAGGCGGAAACGACACGATCGACGGCGGCCGCGGCGACGACATCCTGCTCGGCGACTTCGCCTATCAGGGCGACGCGCCCCCTCGCCCGGGGCTCGGAACCGGCTATGCCACGCTGGGACCGGATGCGACGAACAACTCGATCGCCACTGCGTTCGACCTCTCCAACAACTTCTCCCTCGCCAGCGATCCCGACATCTTCGATTCGACGACGGTTCTTCATACGACCGTCAACGCCACCGGAACCGGCCAGGGCGGATACTACAAGATCGATCTGGCGGCCGGCACCGTCATCACCATCGACATCGACGGCATCGCCGATCCGAACGTCCATGACAGTTGGCTCAGGCTGCTCGACAGCAGCGGCAACATCATCGCCCAGAACGACGACGGCGGCAGTGATCCCGGCTCCACAAGCAACCGTGACTCGAGCCTGGTATTCGTCGTCAAGGAGACCGGTACCTATTACGTCCTAGAGGGCAGCTGGTCAGACACGGCGCCGGGCGACGGCTGGTCCGAAGCCGTGCCGCAAGGCTCGACCTACAAGGTGAACGTGTCGGTCGAGTTCCCCCCTGCGCCGGCTCAGCCGGGCGTTGCTGGAGCCGATAAGCTCAACGGCGGCAGCGGCAGCGATCTGCTGGACGGCGGTCTGGGAGCCGACACGCTCACCGGCGGCGCGGGAGAGGACAGCTTCCGCTTCTCGACGGCGCTCGGGAACGGCAACGTCGACCGGATCACGGACTTCAAGGTCCGCGATGACACGTTCCTGCTGGACAACCTCATCTTCGGGAACGTGGGTGGCGATGGCGCTCTCGCCCTGGGGGCGTTCCACAAAAGCAAGGCGGGCGTTGCTCATGACGCCGACGATCGGATCATCTACGATACCGATAGCGGGGCCCTGTTCTACGACGCCGACGGGTCGGGACAGGGTGCAGCCGTTCAGTTTGCGCGGCTGAGCAAAAATCTGAATGTCGCGGCGACCGACTTCGTCATCATCTAACCCATACCCTGGCGGGCCGCTTCCAGGCGCCCCGCCTTCTCGTTGGATGGCAAACCGTCTCTCGTGTCCGAACCACACGCGGAGCGGCAAAAGCCCCAATGCGCCAGTCCTGCGGGGCGATCATGGAGCCTGTGATGAAACGCCCGACCGACAGCCGCACTTTATGGATGGCCGCCGGCGTTGCGGCCGTCGCTGCCGCGGCAGGGCCCGCCGCAGCACAATCGCAAGAGATCCGCGGCGCAGTCACGTTCGAAGGAGGCGCGGCGATTCCGCAAGGCCAGCTCGAGATCTATCTCGAGGACCGGTCGATCCGGGACGAAGCGCGCCGTCGCGCGGCCGGAACGCGCATCCAGACCGACGGCACGTCGAGGACGCTCGCCTTTTCGTTTTCGGCGCCGGCTAACCTGGCTCCTTCGCCCACGCTGCAGATCGTTGCACGCCTGGAGCGTGCGGATGGTTGGCTGCTCGCGCGGGGCAGCGCACCGTTCACGGCCGGCCCGCCTGTTCCTGTCACGCTCAACGCCGCAACCTACTGAAGCGCTGCGGGCTGGAGTGACGCCCGAAGCATTGCAGGCCCGCCTGGAGACCGCCTGGAGCCCCGGCGTCCCTCACGCTCTGCAGAGAGACCATCTCCGCCCCGTCGTTCGTGTCGCCAACGGCGTGCGAGGGTGGATCGTCGCTACTCGATGATCCTCCAGCGGCGTCCGTCGCGGGCCAGCAGGAACCCTGCCTCCTCCGGCCCTGACGAGCCCGCAGGGTAGTATTCAAGCCCCCTGGCCCCTGCTTTCGCCCAGGCATCGAGAAACGGCTGGACGATGGCCCATCCCGCTTCGACTCCATCGGCCCTTTGAAAATGCAGGGCGTCGCCCGTCATGCAGTCGTAGATCAGGGTCTCGTATCCGGTGCTCGGAGCGACATCGAAGTGATCCTTGTACTTGAACGTCATATCGACGCTCTCCGCCGCGAGCACAGGTCCCGGCACCTTCGCGTTGAAGCGCAATGTGATCCCTTCGTTGGGCTGAATGCGCAAGACGAGGAAGTTCTGCCCCAGCCGATCGACGGAGGTCTGCTCGAACATCGAGATCGGCGCCTGCTTGAACTTGATCGCCACCTCCGTCCGGCGGGCCGTGAGGGCCTTGCCGGTTCTCAGGTAGAACGGCACCCCGGCCCATCGCCAGTTATCGATCTCAAGCCGGAGAGCCGCGTATGTTTCCGTGGTGCTGCCGGGCGCCACGTGCTCGGCGTCCCGGTAGGCCACCACGGCTTCGTCATTGACGCGGCCGGCGCGGTACTGACCGCGCACCGAGTTTGCGAGCGCTTCGGCCTCGCTCGGGATCCTGATGGCCGCCAGGGCTTCAGCTTTCGCATTGCGGACGCGCTCCGCCTCGAACCGGGCCGGCGGCTCCATGGCGATCAGCGCCAGCAACTGGAACAGGTGGTTGGGTACCATGTCCCGCAAGGCTCCCGTCCTGTCGTAGAAGCGCCCTCGCCTCTCGACATTGACGGTTTCGGCCACCGTAATCTGCACATGATCGATGTGATCCCGATTCCAGATCGGCTCGAACAGCCCGTTGGCAAAGCGAAGAAGCAGGATGTTCTGGACCGTCTCTTTGCCGAGATAGTGGTCGATGCGGTAGATCTGATCTTCCGCGAGCACCTCCAGAAGGGCTCGATTGAGAGCCCGGGCCGAGGCCAGGTCCGTCCCGAAGGGCTTCTCGACGACGACCCGGCGCCACGGAGTGCCTGAGGGGCCCTCGTCGGACAGACCGGCCCTTGCCAGCTGGCGCGCAATCGGCTCGAACGTATCCGGCGGCATGGCCAGGTAGAACAGGCGATTGCCGCCCGTGCCTGCCGTTGCCTCAAGCTCCCCCAGGACCGCCTTGAGTTGGAGAAAGGTCTCGCCGTCGTCGATGCTGCCGGACACGTAGGCGGCATGAGCGACAAGCCTGTGGGCCAAGTCGGGGTCCACCTCACGGGTGGCATGCGCCTTCAACGCCGTCAGAAGATCCTCCCGGAACTCGTGGGCCGTTCGGGCGCTGCGGGCAACGCCCACGATGGCAAAGCGCTCCGGGAGCAGGCCAGTGGCGGCGAGATTGTAGAGAGCCGGCAGGAGCAAGCGGCTTGTCAGATCCCCGGAGGCGCCGAAGATCACGAAACAGCACGGGTCGGCGGCCGGTGCGTGAGACTGCGTCATGCCTTTTCTCCCTCCGGCCTCTTCGCCTCGATGTGACCGCCGAAACCCTTGCGCATGGCCGAGAGGATCTGCTCGGCAAAGGTGTGCTCCTGGCGCGATCGGAACCGGGCGTAGAGGGCGGCTGTCAGAACCTCGGCCGGGACCGCTTCATCGATGGCAGCCTGGACGGTCCAGCGCCCCTCGCCGGAATCCTCGACATATCCCGAATAGGTGCTGAGGTGCTCGTCTGCGGACAGGGCGGTGGCGGTGAGATCAAGCAGCCAGGATGTGATCACGCTTCCCCTGCGCCACACTTCCGCGATGTCGGCGACCTTGAAGTCGAATCGATGCTCGGGAGGCAAAGCTGGGCTCGATGCGTTGCGCAGGATATCGAAGCCTTCGGCATAGGCCTGCATCAGGCCGTACTCGATGCCGTTATGGATCATCTTGACGAAGTGCCCGGCGCCGTTCGGCCCGGCATGGAGATAGCCCTGCTCTGCCCGCGGATCTCCGTCCTCCCGTCCCGGGGTGACCGGCAGATCGCCACGCCCAGGCGCCAAGGCGGCGAAGATCGGATCCAGGCGCTCGACCGCCTCGGGCTCACCCCCGATCATCAGGCAGTATCCACGCTCGAGCCCCCACACCCCGCCGCTGGTGCCCACATCGATATAGTGGAGGGCGCGGCTGCGGAGCTGGCCGGCTCGCCGAACATCGTCCTGCCAGAAGGAATTGCCGCCATCGATAATGGTGTCGCCCGCCTCGAGCAGTCCGGCAAGCTGCTGGACCGTCTCTTCGGTCACCCTGCCGGCGGGCAGCATGAGCCAGACGGTCCGTGGCGCCTCCAGCTTCGCCACGAGATCCTCCAGGGTCTCGGCTCCCGCAGCGCCCTCACGGACCAGACCGCGGACGGCTTCCGGGTCGCGGTCATACACGACGCCCGCGTGTCCTGCCTGCATGAGACGGCGAACGATGTTGCCGCCCATGCGGCCGAGGCCAACCATTCCCAGTTGCATCTTCAGTCTCCAGCTCTGTGTCTAAGCCGCAATGGTCGGCGCTGATGTCTCCGGTGCGCGGGACAGGTGGCAAAGCAGATGGACCGGCACCTGTCGGCCTCGCTCAAGACTTAGGATCATCAGCCGGATCGTCCATATACGACGGCCCACGGAGGGTATGGACCCCGTGATGCGACTGACACCGTCACGAGCGGACGGGACGGGAGCAGGTCCGCCCATCCGGGGAACCGTGTCTCGCCACGAGGAAACGTCGTCGTGCGTCGTACTCAGGCCAAGGCGCCGCATCGTCAGTGATCGGCCCCGAGGGCCTCTCTGGGAAAGCCTGCCGCCAGGTGGTCGATAAGGGTTCGAACGGCCGGGGGCAGCCCGCGCCGGGTCGTGAACACCAGGTGAACGATCCCCTGCTGCCCTCTCCAATCTCGCAAGACATGCACGAGCTGGCCGCGAGCAAGGTGTTCCGCGCACACGTGGTCTGGCAGGAGCGCGATCCCCAACCCATGGGCTGCCGCGTCCCGGACCGCCGCGAAGTCCCCGCACGTCATGCGCGGCTCGTGCCGCAGCACATGGACGGCACCGTCATCGCGTTCCAGCGTCCACTCGATCTCTCCAGGGTCGTCGCTCGTTCCGACCGTGGGGAGGGCCGCGAGCGATGGAATGTCCGCACGGAGCCGACTGGCGAGCTGAGGGCTGGCCACGAGGATGCGGCGGGAGGTGCCCAGCGAACGCATGGTCAGCGCCGCGTCGCTCGTCAGGGCGGTTCGCACCCGCAGAGCGACGTCGATCCGTTCGCCGATGAGATCGACCGGGCGATCGACTGCGAGAAGCTGCAGCTTCACCTTCGGGTAGCGCGTCAGGAAGCTTTGGATCGTCCCGGAGATGACTTCGACGAGGCCGGTCGGACAACTCATCCGGATGCGTCCATGCGGCTCCGCCTTGGCCTCGGCGACCAGGGCCTCGGCCTGCTCGGCCTCCAGGAGCAGGGTGCGACACCGTTCATAGAAGGCCTGCCCCACCTCTGTCACCCGGAACCGGCGGCTCGAGCGCTCGATGAGCCGAACGCCCAATCGGGCCTCGAGCCCGGCAATACGGCGGCTGAGCTTCGATTTCGGCTCCTTCAGCGCCCGACCTGCGGCGGCAAAGCCGCCATGAGCCACAACTTCGGCAAAGTAGGCGTAATCGTTGAGGTCTTTCCGCATCAGCGTTCCTCTCATGGAACGCTATGTGCCATAAAACCGGTCTGTTCGCATCATCGTTCTCGTCACATCTCTGTCGACAGGGGCCAATCACGGCCAAGCATGGAGAAGACAGTGACGAACAGGTTCGACAACAAGGTCGTGGTGGTCACCGGCGGGACGAGCGGAATCGGGCTGGCGACAGCAAAAGCGTTTTCGGCCGAAGGCGCTTGGGTGTTCATCACCGGGCGCCGGCAGGAGGCGCTCGACGAGGCCGTGAGAACAATCGGCGGCCATGTGACGGGAATCCGGGGAGACATGAGCCGGCTGGCCGATGTCGACCGGCTCTACGATGCGGTTCAGCAGAAGCACGGGCAGATCGACGTCGTCTTCGCCAATGCGGGCGGTGGCGAGTTCGCTCCCCTCGGCTCGATCACCGAGGCGCATTATGAGCGCACCTTCGACACGAATGTGAAAGGCGTATTGTTCACGGTTCAGAAGGCGCTGCCCCTTCTGAAGGACGGTGGGTCGGTCGTTCTCACCTCGTCGACGACCAGCATTTCCGGCACGCCGGGGTTCAGCGTCTATTCGGCGTCCAAGGCGGCGGTGCGCAACTTCGCCCGCAACTGGATCCTCGACCTGAAGGACCGTCACATCCGGGTGAATGCGGTCAGCCCAGGTGTCACCGAGACCGCGGGCCTGAACGAACTCTTCGGCGGCGGCGACCAGGCACAGGGGACGAAGGACTATCTCGCCGGCCTCATCCCGGCCGGGAGGATCGGTCAGCCTGATGAGATCGCCAGGGCCGTGTTGTTCCTCGCCTCGGACGAGGCCAGCTTCGTCAATGGCATCGAGCTCTTCGTCGATGGTGGTCAGGTTCAGATCTGACGTCCCCCGCGGGCGAACGACCTGATTCCGAACCGGAGCGACCGAGGCCACCGAAGGCCCCCGGCCCTCCTGGCGCACCCCTCGCCCGGTCTCGCTGATCCGGCGGCGCTGGGCTCGCGGGGGAAGCCCCTGCACGAACACCCTATCGACCTGCTAGCGCATCGGATGAATCCCAAAAGTGGTGCCCACTTTTGGGTCCGAGGCTCTAGCGCATCGTGCGGACGAAAGCGGGCCACGCTCGTGATCCGAAGGGCCGCGCTCAACGATGCGCCGGCCAAGAGTGGAGCATCGGAATCAATCCCAAAAGTGGGTCCGATGCTCTATCGTGGCGAATCGATCGAACGCATTCGCACAGGACTGCATCATGAAGAAGATCGGATTCCTCTCGTTCGGGCATTGGTCGCCCTCGCCGCAGTCACAGACGCGTTCGGCCCGCGATACGCTCCTCCAGTCCATCGATCTTGCCGTGGCGGCCGAGGAGCTTGGCGCGGATGGCGCATATTTCCGCGTCCATCACTTCGCACGCCAGCTCGCCTCGCCGTTCCCGCTGCTGGCGGCGATCGGCGCGAGGACGAAACGCATCGAGATCGGCACCGCCGTGATCGACATGCGCTACGAGAACCCTCTCTACATGGCCGAGGATGCAGGTGCCGCCGATCTGATCAGCGGCGGGCGTCTGCAGCTCGGCATCAGCCGCGGCTCGCCCGAGCAGGTGATCGATGGCTGGCGGTATTTCGGATACGCGCCCGAAGAAGGTCAAAGCGATGCCGACATGGCCCGCCGCCATACGGAGGTGCTCCTGAACGTCCTCAAAGGGGAAGGCTTCGCCGAGCCGAACCCGCGGCCGATGTTCCCGAACCCTCCTGGCCTGCTGCGTCTCGAGCCGCATTCGGAGGGCCTGCGCGAGCGCATCTGGTGGGGATCCGCTTCGAACGCCACCGCGATGTGGGCCGCGCAGCAGGGCATGAATCTCCAGAGTTCGACCCTGAAGGAGGACGAGACAGGCGAGCCCTTCCACGTTCAGCAGGCCAAGCAGATCCGCCGCTACAGGCAAGCATGGGTAGAGGCGGGGCACGCCCGCGAGCCTCGCGTGTCCGTCTCGCGCTCGATCTTCGCACTCGTGAGCGATCGCGATCGAGCTTACTTCGGGCGCGGCAAGGACAGCGACCAGATCGGCGTCATCGACGACATGCGGGCGATCTTCGGCCGCTCCTATGCGGCCGAGCCGGACAGGCTCGTGGAGGAGCTCAAGGCCGATGAAGCCATTGCCGAGGCCGACACGCTCCTTCTGACGGTGCCGAACCAGCTTGGTGTCGACTACAACGCCCATGTCATCGAGGCCATCC
>NZ_JAMXFI010000066.1:0-42975 GCF_025460875.1 Microvirga yunnanensis | reverse complement strand
AATCCCCATAACATCCGCAGCGTCAGCACGGTGCTCCGCGGTTTCCTCCTTTGAGGCTTGTCGAACGCCTGCCGCTCGTGCCGCGGTTCCGTTCCGCCGCGGCAGGCATCCAACAAGCCTTAACAAAATCGGCACTCCTGAGACATAGGCGCTTTGTCTGCTTTGGCGCTCGAGAGCTGACGTTCAGCGAGGGGTCCTGAATGCGAATGTCTGATCCGAGGCTGATCTCAGTCAAGATCCCGTTCGGCGCTGTGCAGTGGTTGCCGTGAATGCGATCGTTGTCGTCCAGTAATCTGGATCGCGGGAGAGGTCATAGAACTCGTCGAGTGTTGCCTGGGATATTCCGCTCTCCGCTTTCAACTTATCTGCGACTTCGCGGATTCCGTAATCCCACCATTCCGCGAATGGCGAACCACCATTGTAGAGAATGGCATGCCCTTCGGAGGAGATATCGATCAACCCCTCTGCTTGCAGCCATGCGGGGATGCTGCGACCAACGTAGTAGTCGATCTGGTGGGCTGCTGCCCACTGAATGAATTGCTCCCAGAAGCGTTTCTGGGAGAGGGGCTCGACGGTCCACGTGGGGTAGAAGTCGGGCTCCTGCACGAAAAGATAACCACCCGGCTTAAGCCAGCGGACAACCTTGCTCACCACGGCGCGGCGCTCGGGAAGATGGTGCAGGAGGGCTCGAATTGCGATGAGGTCATAGGGGGCATCCGATGGCTCGTCGTTCACGACATCAAACTTGCGGACTTCCAAATTGCTGGCCGCAATTCCTTGCATCAGGTCGGTACGAATGTCGCTGGCGATGACGTGCCCCGTCGGACCGACGCGCTGCGCGAGCCACTGCGAGAGCGAGCCGTTGCCGGCACCGATCTCCAGACAACGCCAACCGATGCCGACGCCTGTCTCGGACAGATGAAATCGGCTCGGTGGGTCAAGCAAGTCCGACATCAATCTCAGTCGCTCCGCTTCGCCCTTCAGATCGTGGCGCCAGACATACTCGGCCATGACAGCCTCCCAGGATGCGTTCCTCTATTGTCCCACAATTCATCCTGGTTGGCAGGATGTCTCCTCAAGCAGGAATACCGGGGATTTCCAAAGAGATGCGGATGTTCTCGGCTCACCCTGGCTGTCGTCTGATCCCCCGTTGCAATGCAAGGCCCTTTTGTGCCGAGGCTGTGATCTGCCGTTGCGACAGACCCTACGAACCGGTTGGAACGCATCCGAGCTGCTGGAAGAGGCCGAGCCGGTCCAACTCGACCCAGTCCTCTTTCAGCTTGCCCCCGACGAAGTGGCCAATGATGATGACGGTCCACGTCACGTTGCGGCCGGACGCGGCGATCCCCTGCCATTCGCCCTGCTGGGTCGCTTGCCAGTGGCCACGCCAGACGCCTCGGTCACCAGCAAAGAACATGTCGTCCAGGGTGTAGGCAGCATTCGGAAATGCGGCGAAGAAGCCCTCCATCGCTGCGCGCCAGGCTGGCAGGCCGTGGATCGTCTCCATTCCCAGCCAGTGTGACGTCAGATCATCGTCCCAGTACTTGTCCAGGGCGTCCAGACGGTGCCCGTTGAAGACCTCGTCGATGTAGGCGCGGATCAACGCCTCGTGCTGGTCTTCCGCCATGATCGTTGCTCCTCCGGATGCTGAAGGTCGACTGGCCCATCTGGTAGTCCAGCACGCGCTGCGGTGGCCGGCGAGTGCTGTTCGGCCCGGAGAGCAGTGGCGCGGTTCTCATGCGCGCCTTGTCGAGCAAGTGACGAGCGCTACTTTATCCGCAGGTCGACTACGCTCGCATAATAGCGCAGACTTTCTCTAAATGCATGAGGCATAAAAAGGGACAGAAGGGCCACAACTGGCACGCCTGAGACGTAGGCGCTTTGTTTCCTTTGGCGCTCGAGAGCAGACGTTCAGTGAGGGGTCCTGAATGCGAATGTCTGACCCGATCCAGACATCAAAGACAGGCTCCGCGTCCTGGTCCGCAGGGGTGAGGTCTACCCCCAGGATCTGCGCGCGGCACACATGGTAGAGCATGATCGCCAGGAGGACCTGTGGGGTCAGGGAATTTCGCGCCTGGAGCAGGTGAAGGCTGTCGGGCGACGAGCTTGCGGCGGCATCCAAATCCGTCATCATGCGTTGTGCTCCCGTCATCTACGGGAGAAAGCCATGACCGATGTCAGCAGGATTCGGGAGCACATGGAGGTGATCGGCGCTGACGGCGTCCACGTCGGAACGGTCGATCGGGTCGAGGGCGACCACATCAAGCTAACACGGAAGGACAGCGGCGAGGGCTCCCACAAGGGGCACCATCATACCGTTCCGCTGGCCCTTGTGGCAGACATTGAGGGCGACAGGGTGCGCCTATCCGCCAATGCGGACGTGGCCGTCACCTTCGAGCAGGAGGCGGATCGCTCCGCCTGAGTTCGGCCACAGCCACCGCGGGCCGCCTGGCCGTCAAGAGCCACCCCAGCGCAGTTACTGCTCTGTGCAGACGAGCCGCCGGGCTGAACACATCGCCTGGGTACTCAGTCTCGCATCCTTTCCGGCTGTGCGGGCGGTGACCATCGCAAGTTCACACAGACCGGCCAGCTTCGGCTCGTTGGGGCCCAAAGGCCTTTGCGTCCCGGACGCCGTGACAACCCAATCGCGGAGGAGACGCCATGCTCGACAGTATTCCTATCTAGTCGCAGGCGGGCTCCTGGTCTGCTGGGCGGCCTCATAGGCTTCTGTGATCCGGTGCCACGTATCCTTACAACCGCCGTGCGGTTGTTGTTGAAACACCTCATTTCGCGCGTCCGGGCCCTTGAGAAGTGACTTGGCCCCTGAACGGCCTTCGCCTCGACCCGGAACCGGGATTGTCCGGAAATGGCACGAGCCGGACCTTAGTTGAAGGTCCGTGCTCCGGCCGGAAGCGGAAATTCAGGCTTGAGTCAGACTTCCGTGCAAATTGAGTCAATCTTTTTCGCAATTGAGTCAGACTTATAGGTATTCAGACACAGGACGCGATCAGACGTCCAGGTTCGCCACCGAGAGGGCGTTTTCCTGGATGAACTCGCGACGCGGCTCGACCACGTCGCCCATGAGCTTGACGAACAGGTCGTCCGCGTCGGTGGTGTCCTTCACCTTGACCTGCAGCAGCGAGCGCACGTCGCGGTCGAGCGTCGTCTCCCAGAGCTGCTGGGCGGTCATCTCGCCAAGGCCTTTGTAGCGCTGGAGCTGCAGGCCCTTGCGGCCGGCGGACAGCACCGACTGGAACAGCGAGAGCGGGCCGTCGATCTGCATCTCGTCGTTCTTGCGCACGAGCCTCGCCGGCTTGGCGTAGACGTCCTGCAGGGTCGTGGCGCGCTCGTCGAGCTTCTTGGCTTCCTGGCTGGCGATGAGGGCCTGATCGAGGGTCGCGGTCTGCTTCACGCCGCGCACGGTGCGGGAGAACACATAGCCGCCCTCATGCACCTCGCCGGTCCAGCCGCGTTCGAGTTCTTCCGAGATCGCGTCCAGACGCTGGGCGATGTAGGCCGCAGCGGCAGGTCCCTTCTGCGGATCGTCCACCACATCGGGGCGAAGCGCCCCGGCGATCGCCGCCTGCTCGACCACCTTGCGGTCGTAGCGCGTGTGCAGGCTGTTGAGCACCTGTCGCACGAGGCGGGCCTCGTCGATGAGGCCCTTCAGCTGATCGCCCTGGAACGAGACGCCGGTTTCGAGCTGCAGCGCGGCGCTCTCGACGCCTTCGCCGATGAGGTAGTCTTCCAGGGCGCGCTCGTCCTTCAGGTAGATCGAGGACTTGCCGCGGGTCGCCTTGTAGAGCGGCGGCTGGGCGATGTAGAGGTGTCCGCGCTCGATCAGGTCCGGCATCTGCCGGAAGAAGAACGTGAGCAGCAGGGTGCGGATGTGCGAGCCGTCCACGTCCGCATCGGTCATGATGATGATGCGATGGTAGCGCAGCTTGTCGAGGTTGAACTCCTCGCGGCCGATGCCCGTGCCGAGGGCGGTGATCAGCGTGCCGATCTCCTGGCTGGACAGCATCTTGTCGAAGCGCGCACGCTCCACGTTGAGGATCTTGCCGCGCAGGGGAAGAACCGCCTGGAAGGCGCGGTCGCGGCCCTGCTTGGCGGAGCCGCCGGCGGAATCGCCCTCCACGAGGAGCAATTCGCACTTGGACGGATCACGCTCCTGGCAATCGGCGAGCTTGCCCGGCAGCGACGCGATGTCGAGCGCACCCTTGCGGCGGGTGAGCTCGCGCGCCTTGCGGGCGGCCTCGCGGGCGGCGGCGGCTTCCACCACCTTGCCCACGAGGGTGCGGGCCTCTTGCGGGTGCTCCTCGAGCCAGTTGTTGAGCGCCTCGTTCATGACGTTCTCGACGGCAGGGCGCACCTCGGACGAGACGAGCTTGTCCTTCGTCTGCGACGAGAATTTGGGATCGGGCACCTTCACGGACACGACGGCGGTCAGGCCTTCGCGGCAGTCGTCACCGGTCAGGGAGACCTTCTCCTTCTTCGTGAGGCCGGAGGATTCCGCATAGCCGTTCACCTGGCGCGTCAGCGCCGCCCGGAAGCCCGCCAGGTGCGTGCCGCCATCGCGCTGCGGGATGTTGTTGGTGAAGCAGAGCACGTTCTCGTGGTACGAGTCGTTCCACCACAGGGCCACTTCGACGCCGATGCCGTCCTTCTCGGAGCGGATCATGACCGGCTGCTGGATCAGCGGGGTCTTGGCGCGGTCGAGATAGCGCACGAAGGCCTCGACGCCGCCCTCGTACATCAGCTCCTCGCGCTTGTGCTCCGCATGGCGCTTGTCGGTGAGGATGATGCGCACGCCCGAATTGAGGAAGGCCAGCTCGCGCAGGCGGTGCTCGAGGGTCGCGTAATCGAACTCCACCATGGTGAAGGTTTCAGGGCTCGGCGTGAAGGTCACTTCCGTACCGCGCTTGTTCGGCGCATCGCCCACGACGGCGAGCGGCGCCACCGCGTCGCCGTGGCGGAACTCCATGAAGTGTTCCTTGCCGCTGCGGTAGATGCGCAGCTTCAGCGAGGTCGAGAGGGCGTTCACCACCGACACGCCCACCCCGTGCAGACCGCCCGAGACCTTGTAGGAATTCTGGTCGAACTTACCGCCCGCATGGAGCTGGGTCATGATGACCTCGGCGGCCGAGACGCCTTCGCCCGGATGGATGTCGGTGGGGATGCCGCGGCCATTGTCGGTGACGGTCACCGAGCCGTCCGCATTGAGCGTGACGGTGACTTCCGTTGCGTGACCGGCGAGCGCCTCGTCGATGGCGTTGTCCACCACCTCGTAGACCATGTGGTGCAGGCCCGAGCCGTCATCGGTATCGCCGATATACATGCCCGGCCGCTTGCGCACCGCATCAAGGCCCTTGAGCACCTTGATCGATTCCGCGCCATAGGCGTCGGCATTCACGTTGATAGCAGGTTCGGCCATTTGGGATCCTTCAAGACGCGCGGAAAAAGGGGCAGGCGCGCCCGGGTTTTGATTCGTCAGATCAGTTATTTAGGGATGAATGGTTGAAATTTCACCCCCATGGGCCTACGCGCGCGCGTCACGGGGCGGAAAAATCCACCAAAAACCGCCGAATCGGGCCGTTTCAGGAGCGGTCCATGGCCTCAGGCCGCGGGGACCTTCATCGTGACGCAACGGCGGCCGCCGCCCCGGCCAGCAGGGCGCCCGTGGTGCGGTTGAGGATCCGGACCGCCCGCGGCGTGGTGAAGAGCTGCCGGGCCCGGGCGGCGAGCACGATATAGCCGGCGAAGACCACCCCCAGCACGGTCAGGGTCGCGGCCACCAGTTCGGCATAGCCCAGCAGGGTGATCCGGGTGAGATCGAGGATCGTGGGCAGGAGCGCGAGGTAGAAGACGATCGTCTTCGGGTTGCCCAGGGTGAGCGCAAGCCCGCCGAGGAGGAGCTTGGCCGGGTGCTCGGCCCGCCTGTCCGCCCGAACGTCCTTGGCGAGCGCCGGGGCCGTCCAGATCTTGTAGGCGATGTAGAGCAGATAGGCGGCGCCGGCATATTTGATGACCAGGAACACCTCGTGGAAGGCCTGGGCCAGGGCCGCGAGCCCGAGGATCGCGCAGGTCAGCCAGACCACGTCGCCGAGGGCCACGCCGATGCTGAAGGCCACGGTCTCCTTGGGCCCGCGGCCGAGGACACGTCCGACGATGGCCGCGACCCCGGGGCCCGGCGACGCGGCAGCGATGAAGAGGGCGGAGGAGAAGAGCAGCAGGCCTGCAAGGTCCATGGTCGTGACGCCCGGAGAGACAATGTTGCCGCCAGCATAAGGCCAGGCGGCCTCGAAGGCCATCAAGGAGTTGTGATGGGTTCGATCACGCCGGCTGACACCTGCAGCAGATCGGCCCGGCCCTGCAGCCCGGCGAACAGGCCAGGATCCGCTCCCGTCATCCAGACCTGCCCGCCGAGGGATTCGAGCGCGTCGTAGAGACCCGCCCGGCGGCGGGGATCGAGATGGGCCGCGACCTCGTCGAGTAGCACGAAGGGGGCGATTCCGCTCATGCTCGCGACGAGCCGGGCATGGGCGAGCACGAGCCCGATCAGCAGCGCCTTCTGCTCGCCCGTGGACGCCGTGTTGGCCGGAATGTCCTTGGGCCCATGGCGCACGAGCAGATCCGAGGCCTGAGGCCCGACGAGGGTGCGCCCGGCTGCCCGGTCGCGGTGCCGGTGGTCCCGCAGGATCGCCCGGTAGCGGTCCTCGGCATCGACCGCCGGCAGGGTGGCCACGAGCGCATCGAGTTCGCCCTCCAGACCCATCGTGGCGAAGGGGAAAGGGGATTCCTCCTCGCGGGTTTCGAGGATGAGGCTCGCCAGCCGCTCCACGGTTTCGCGGCGGGCGGCGACGACCGCGATGGCGAGTTCCGCCACCTCGCGTTCGAGCGCGTCGAGCCACAGGCGGTCGTCCGGATTGTCCTCGAGCACCCGGTTGCGGGAGCGGAGCGCCCGCTCCAGGGCATTCACCCGCGTCCCGTGCTCCGCGTCGACCGCGAGCACGAGACGATCGAGGAAGCGCCGACGGTCACCGGCGGGTCCGCGGAACAGGGCATCGAGGTCGGGCGTGAGCCAGACGATGCGCAGATACTCGGCGAAGGCCGTCAGCGAGGAGGCGGGCATGCCGTCGATGCGGCAGACCCGCGACGCACGGGAGCCTTCATGCTGAGGTTCCACTCCCGTGCCGAGGCGATGCTCGCCATAAGGCGCGTCGAGGGTCACGGAAACGGCGAACGAGCCCGGCCCCTCGTTCCGCGCCATCTCGCCGAGCTCGGCGCGCCGCAGGCCCCGGCCGGGCATGAAGAGCGAGATCGCCTCGAGCACGTTGGTCTTTCCGGCACCATTCTCGCCCACGAGCGCCACGAGCGGGCGCGAGACGGTGAGATCCAGGCTCGCATAGGTGCGGAAATCCTGGAGGATCAGGCGGGCGATTCGGGAGGCGGCAACGGGCGAGGAGGACATGCGCCCCCTTCATTCAGGAGCGGACGCGAAAGATCAAGCGCCGCCGAAGCGGTTCGGGATCATGGCGGGCTGCATGCAGGACAAGCTCCTCTTGTCCGAGATCGCCGGCACATGGCCGGCGATGACGGGGGCTTCGTCCTGTGTACGATCCGGGGTTCTGCCTTGCAGCCCCGGATGGACATGGGCCGATCAGACGCGCATCGGCATCAGGACGTAGAGCGCCGATGCGCCTTCCCGGTCCTGGACGATGGTCGGCGAGCCGGGATCCGCCAGCTTGAACAGGGCGGTATCGCCGTCGAGCTGGGCCGTGATATCGAGGAGATAGCGGGCGTTGAAGCCGATATCGATCGGGGTCGCATCATAATCGACCTCGATCTCCTCCGTGGCGCTGCCCGAATCCGGGTTGTTGACCGTGAGCGTCAGGCGCCCGTCGTTGAGCGCGAGCTTCACCGCGCGGCCGCGCTCGGACGAGATGGTGGAGACGCGGTCGACGGCCTTGGAGAAATCGGCGCGCTCGACCACGAGCACCTTGTCGTTGCCGGCGGGAATGACGCGCTGGTAGTCGGGGAAGGTGCCGTCGATGAGCTTGGAGGTCAGCACCACGCCGTCGAAGGTCAGCCGCACCTTGGCGGAGGACAACTCGACCGTGATGGTCTCGGAGCCGTCCTCCACGAGCTTGACGATCTCGGCCACGGCCTTGCGGGGCACGATCACGCCGGGCATGCCTTCCGAACCCGTAGGGGCCGGGATCTCGACCCGGGCGAGGCGATGGCCGTCCGTAGCGACAGCCCGCATGACAATGGCGCCGCCCGCATCCAGGGTGTGGAGATAGATTCCGTTGAGATAGTAGCGCGTCTCCTCGGTGGAGATCGCGAACTGCGTCTTCTCGATCAGGCGCTTGAGATCGGCGGCGGCCAGCGTGAAGCGGTGCGGCAGGTCGCCGGCGGCGAGATCCGGAAAATCGCTTTCCGGCAGCGCCTGCAGCATGAAGCGCGAGCGGCCGGAGCGGATCTGCATCTGGCCCAGATCGGGGGTCATTTCGAGCGAGACCTGGGCGCCGTCGGAGAGCTTGCGCACGATGTCGTAGATCATGTAGGCCGGCACCGTGGTCGAGCCGGCTTCCGTGATCTCGGCCGGGATCGTCTCCGTGACCTCGATGTCGAGGTCGGTGGCCTTGAGGCGGAGCGATCCCTCGTCCGCGCGCAGGAGGACGTTGGACAGGATCGGAATGGTGTTGCGGCGCTCGACGACGCGGTGCACATGCCCCAGCGCCTTCAGCAGAGCGGCGCGCTCAACGGTAACTCTCATAACCTAGCACCTGGTTTCGGTGAAATTCTTGGCTCGTGCCCGCGAAGGACGAGCTTCGGACGGGACAAGCAGGGCAGCAATGTTGGCGTTTGTTGCCTGAGAAAGCAAGGCCGGGCGATGCCCGGCCCTGTCCGCCCGCGGCGGCCGGATCCGAAGGCCTATTCCTGCAGCATCCGCTTGAGGAGCTCGACCTCGTCCGAGAGGGCGTGGTCTTCGCCCAGGGCCTTCTCGATCTTGCGCACCGCATGGAGCACGGTGGTGTGGTCGCGCCCTCCGAAGCGGCGGCCGATCTCGGGCAGAGACCGCAGCGTCAGCACCTTGGACAGGTACATGGCGATCTGGCGCGGCCGCACCACGGCGGCGGTGCGGCGCTCCGAGAGGATGTCGGAGCGGGAGACGTTGTAGCGGGAGGCCACCAGCTTCTGGATGTCCTCGATCTTCACCCGCTTGGGTTCCCGGTTGCGCACCAGGTCTCGGATCGCGGTCTCGGCGGTCTCCAGCGTGATGGCGGAGCCGGTGAGAGTCGCGTGGGCGAGCAGGCGGTTCACGGCGCCTTCGAGGTCGCGTCCGTTCGCCGTGATGGCGCGGGCCACGTAGGCGATCACGTTCGGGCCCACCTCGAAGGTGGGATGGATCGTCTTCAGGGCGTCGACCCGGGTGGTGAGGATGGAGGTGCGCAGCGCCTCGTCGAGGGCGCTGACCTCCACCACGAGGCCGCCTGCGAGGCGCGAGCGCACGCGCTCGTCGAGGTTTTCGAGATCCGCCGGCGGCCGGTCGGCGGCGATCACGATCTGGCGGCCCGCATCGATGAGGGCGTTCAGCGTGTGCCCGAATTCCTGCTGGATCTGCTTTCCTTGGATGAACTGCACGTCGTCGATGATGAGCAGGTCGATGCCGCGAAGGCGTTCCTTGAAGGCCAGGGACGTCTGCGCCTTCAGGGAGGCGACGAAGCCGTACATGAAGCGGTCGGCCGTCAGATAGATGACGCGGCGGCCCTGCGCCCGCACCTCATGGCCGATGGCATGGAGGAGATGCGTCTTGCCGAGGCCTACGCCCGCATGAAGATAAAGCGGGTTGTAGATGGCCTGACCGTTCTGCGCGTGCGCCACCCGGTCCGCGGCCGCATGAGCGAGCGCGTTGGAGCGGCCGACGATGAAGCTCTCAAAGGTGAGGCGGGAATCGAGCGGAGCTCCGCCGAGGTCGCCGTTCTCGCCCCGCTCCTCCTGGGGAGCGGCCGCCGAGGGGGATTTGATCTCCCCGGCCAGGCTCGGCATCGCCATGGAGGCGGTCGGAGCCGGGCGGGGGGCTTCGGTGACCCGGCGCTGGGCCGCGGGATCGCGTCCGAGCGTGTTGCGCACGCCGATGGAGACGCGCTCCACGTCGCCGGCCTCGGAGCGGTAGACCGCCAGCACCCGGTCTGCATAGTGGGACTCGATCCAGCTTTTCAGGAAGCGGGTGGGAACGGTGAGATAGGCGCAGCCCTCGATCACCGAATCCAGCTCCAAGCGTCCGAACCAGCTCGCGAAGATATCCTCCCCCAGTTCGGCCCGGAGACGGCGCTTGACGCGCGTCCACACATCCGATGCCGTCTGCTCGCCCGGGGACTCCATGCCGTTCTCGCTGGGAGCGGCAAAGGTGCGGTGATCTTCGCTGCGATACATCAATGTTCCTCCACGAGGTTCCGCCTCCTTTAAGGTCGGAAACCCCCACGCATGACCCGTTTCGAACACCGAGGCACAAAGGCCTCACAGGTTATCCAAAACGCGGCGCCCCCAATTGTACTAAAGATTATTTGAACGCTTTTAAGTGGAGACGGTCGCTGACTGCCGTCTCCTTCGTCTTCACTCACGGTCTATCAAGTTTACCTCTCGGTAAAGGATGAGCCTTCGCTTGCTTCTGGAGAGAATGAAACAACGACTGATCCCCGCACATGGTGTCTTTAGTTCGAGCTTTGAGTGAATGACTTCACGGCGAGCCGTTGAAGCGAATTGACCTTACACAGGGTGCGGGACGGGGTGCAATACGGCCGAGTCGAGTCACGGGGGGCTGCAAGCCCTTTGTTGCGTTCACAGCCTCGTCCACAGCTTTTGAATCTGGGCTTTAAAGTCCTGACTCTTCAACTGATTCACTGTTCCACCACAGCCTGTCCCGAGCCTGAAAAAAGAGTCTTTGCGCAACCTTGATTCAGAACCGATTCGCCGCGACTCGGGAGGTGATTCTGATGCTTCGCGATGCTTTGCCTGCTAAGCTCTTGATGTCACTGGATGTTTTATGTGCAGTTTGAATCTGCTCTGTGGAGCTTTCACCCTGTCAGGCGGGGATAAAGTCAAGCTGCGGTGTGGATAAAATTTGACCGCGGAATCGGGGCTCAGAGACGAAAAAACCCGGCCGCGAGGCCGGGTCTGATCGATGATGGAAGTCAGCGGTGGAGGCTGCTTCTTAGGCGCTCAGCGTCTTGATGCGGCTCGCCAGGCGCGAGACCTTCCGGGACGCGGTGTTCTTGTGCACGATGCCCTTCTGGGCGGCGCGCATCATCTCCGGCTCGGCGGCGCGCAGAGCGGCCACGGCCTCGGTCTGGTTGCCGGCGGCGATCGCCTCTTCGACCTTGCGGACGAAGGTCCGCATCCGGCTGCGACGCGACTTGTTGATCGCGGTGCGCTTCGCGATCTTGCGGGTCATCTTCTTGGCGGACACGGTGTTGGCCATGGCCCATCCTCGTTCTTTAAAATCCCGATGCGCCAAGCTCGAGCCCATCGAGAACTCCGGCAGCGATCGGTTGATTGCATGGAAACCGAAGAGCCCGCGGGACGCGCGGGCTCATGTGAGGCGGCTTATAGACGCGATGCCCGCGAACGTCAACGTCCGTGGGCCTTTGCGCGTCAAAAAAGCGCCAGGACGGCCTTCTGCAGGGCCTGGCGCCAGGGATTGGCCGGGTCGAGAAGGAGCCTGAGCGCCATGAGGCCCGACACCACGACCAGGAGCGGGCGGATGATCCGGGAGCCCAGCCGCATGGCGAGCCGCGATCCCGCCTGGGCTCCCAGGAAGGAGGCGCCCGCCATGACGATGCCGACCGGCCAGACCACCGCGCCCGTCGACGCATAGAGAAGAAGGCTGCCGAAATTGCTGGCGAAATTGACGAGCTTGGTATGAGCGGTCGCCTTCACCACCCCGTAGCCGAGGAGCGTCACGAAGGCGAGCATGTAGAAGGAGCCTGCTCCCGGGCCGAAGATCCCGTCGTAGAAGCCGATGGCGACCGGTGCCGTGAGGCCGAAGGCGAGAGCCGTCATCCGGGCCTGCGCATCCTCGTCCTTCATCTTGCGCGAGAGCGCGAAATAGACAGCCATCGCGACCAGCAGCAGCGGGATCAGCCCCTCGAGCACGGAACGCGGCAGGAACTGCACGCAGAGCGCTCCCGCGATGCTGCTGAGAAACGCCGCCAGGGTGAACCCCCAGGCCTTGCGCCATTCGATCAGCCCCTTGCGCCCGAAGGTATAGGTGGCGGAGGCCGCCGCGACCGAGCCCTGGACCTTGTTGGTGGCGATCGCCTGGGCGGGATCGAGGCCCGCGAGCAGAAGAGCCGGCACGGTGATGAGCCCTCCGCCTCCGGCAATGGAATCCACGAAGCCCGCAAGGAAGGAGACCGCGGCGAGAGCCGCGATCGCGTCGAATCCGATGGTGAGCACGATCTACTGGTTCTTGAACTCGGCTGCGCGCTTCCCGACGAAGGCCGTCATGCCTTCCTTCTGGTCGGCGGTCGCGAACATGGCGTGGAACAGGCGCCGCTCGAAGCGAATGCCCTCGGACAGCGACACCTCGTCGGCGCGGTTGATGGTTTCCTTCGTCATCATGGCGATGGGCAGCGACATGGACGCGATGGTGTCGGCGGTCTTCAGAGCCTCGTTCAGAAGATCGGCCAGCGGCACCACGCGGGCGACGAGCCCGGACCGCTCGGCCTCCTCGGCGCCCATCGTCCGGCCCGTCAGGCACATCTCCATGGCCTTGGCCCTGCCGATGAGCCGGGTCAGGCGCTGCGTGCCGCCCATGCCCGGCATCACGCCGAGCTTGATCTCGGGCTGGCCGAACTTGGCGTTGTCCGCCGCAATGATGAAATCGCACATCATGGCGAACTCGCAGCCGCCGCCCAGCGCGAAGCCCGCGACTGCGGCGATCATGGGCTTGCGGCGGCCCGACACCTTCTCCCAGCCGGAGAAGAAGTCGGCCATGTAGGTGTGCGGATAGGTGAGTTCCGCCATCTCCTTGATATCGGCGCCCGCCGCGAAGGCCTTCTCCGAGCCGGTGATGACGATGCAGCCGACGGCCGGGTCCGCCTCGAAGGCGTCGAGAGCCTGGTTCACCTCGTTCAGCAGGGCCGTATTGAGGGCGTTCAGGGCCTGGGGGCGGTTGAGGGTGATCAGCCCCACCTTGCCGCGCGTCTCAACGAGAATGGTCTCAAAAGCCATGCCGGCGTCTCCTCATCGCTGGATGAGACACCGGTAGGCGAGGCCGGTCGATGCGGCAAGAGCAAATCCGACAAGCCCTGCCCCCTCCTTTCGGCAAAGCCGTGGGCGCGCTCATGCGCGCAAGCGCTTCTGACACTCGGGGCAGTAGAAGGTCGAGCGGCCGGACTGCACGAGCCGGGCCACCGTTCCGGTGCAGGAGGGAGTCACGCAGGCCTGTCCCTCGCGGTCGTAGACCCGGAAAGAGTGCTGGAAATAGCCGAGCGAGCCGTCCACCTGCGCATGATCGCGCAGGGTCGAACCGCCGGCTTCCACGGCCTCGGCCAGCACGTCGCGGATGACGCCGGCGAGCTGGTGCGCCTTGTCGGTCGGCTGACCGGTCTTGGTCGCGAGCGATCCCGCGGCCGCCTCCGGATGGAGCCCGGTGCGGAACAGGGCCTCGCAGACATAGATGTTGCCGAGGCCCGCGATGAGGCGCTGGTCGAGGAGGGCGGCCTTCAGGGGCGTGCGCTTGCCCGCGAAGAGCCTCGCGATGGTCTCGCCCGAGAGCTCGTTGCCCAGGGGCTCGATGCCCATGCCGGCGAAGTGCTTCGACGTCTCGATCGCGGAGCGGGGCACCAGGTCCATGAAGCCGAAGCGGCGGGCGTCGTTGTAGGTGACGGTCGCCCCGTTGGAGAACTGGAACACCACATGGTCATGGGCCCCGAGGCCGCCGTGCTCGTGATGGAATTCCCCCGGCATGCGGGTGGCTCCGTCCCGGGTCACCAGAAATCGACCGGACATGCCCAGATGCATTACCAGCACCTCGCCGGACGCGAGATCGGCCAGGAGGTACTTGGCCCGCCGGCCCAGGGCCGTGACCTCCTGGCCCTCCAGGCGCTCGGCGAACCGATCCGGGAAGGGAAAGCGCAGGTCGGGCCGGCGCTGGGTCACCCTGGTGAAGCGGGCGCCGACCATGGCGGGCTCCAGACCGCGGCGCACGGTCTCGACTTCGGGCAGTTCGGGCATCAACCATCTCTCGGCTTCTTGAGACCTCTTACATAGCCATCCCGCCCCGCTTCCGCTATGGATCGCGACATTGGTGCATCGTGCGCAAAGCCGGGCCCGGCTTTTTCTGTCGTGGCCCGTCGGGTCCGACGCTCGAGGTGACGAGAGATTTGGTGAAGGTCATGACCGACGAGAACACCCATTTCGGGTTCCAGTCCGTGCCGCTCGGCGAGAAGCAGGGCAAGGTCAACGAGGTCTTCCGCTCCGTGGCGAGCCGCTACGACCTGATGAACGATCTCATGTCGGCCGGGCTCCACCGGGTCTGGAAGGATGCCCTCGTGTCCACCCTGCGCCCGCCCCGCGGCCGGCCGTTCCGCCATCTCGACGTGGCCGGCGGCACCGGCGACGTGGCCTTCCGCATCCTGGACGAGAGCGGCCCGCAGACCCGCGTGACCGTGCTCGACATCAACGGCGAGATGCTCAAGGTCGGGGCCGAACGGGCCGGCCACCGCTACGAGGGCCGCATCGATTTTATCGAGGCCAATGCGGAGGAGCTGCCGCTCGAATCCGCGACCTACGACGCCTACACCATCGCGTTCGGCATCCGGAACGTGCCGCGCATCGATGCGGCGCTTCGCGAGGCGCACCGGGTCCTGAAGCCCGGCGGCCGCTTCCTCTGCCTCGAATTCTCGAAGGTCGACGTGCCGCTCCTCGACCGGATCTACGACGCCTATTCCTTCAACGTCATCCCGCGCCTCGGAGGCATGGTGACGGGGGACGCGGAGTCCTATCAATATCTGGTGGAATCGATCCGCCGCTTCCCGCCCCCGGCTGCCTTCGCCCGCATGATCGAGGAAGCGGGGTTCCGGCGCGTGACGCACCGGTCCCTGACGGCGGGCGTCGTCGCCATTCATTCCGGCTGGAAGATCTGACACGTGATCGGCAGCCTCGTTCATCTTGCCCGCAACCTGCGCGCCGGGTTCGTCCTGGCCCGCGAAGGCGCCCTGGCGCTCGTCGATCCGAGCGCCCTGCCGCCCTCCGCCCGCTTCGGCCTGAGGATGGCGCGCCTCGTCGAGCGGCCGCAGGCCGGCGACGGAGCGGCGCGGCTCTCCAAGGCCCTGACGCGGCTCGGGCCGTCTTACGTGAAATTCGGCCAGTTCCTCGCGACCCGCCCGGATATCGTCGGCGTTGCGGCGGCCCGCGATCTGGAGCGCCTGCAGGACCGCATGCCGCCCTTCCCGCGGGCGGAGGCGGTGCGCATGGTCGAGATCGCCCTGGGCCGCCCCATCGACGCGCTGTTCCTGGAATTCAGCGAGCCGATCGCGGCCGCCTCCATCGCGCAGGTTCACCGGGCCCGCATCCGCACGGCGGAGGGCGAGGAGACGGTGGCGGTCAAGGTCGTGCGCCCCGGTGTGCGCGAGGGCTTCGCCCGCGATCTTCAGGCCATGCGCGCGGCCGCCCGCCTGTTCGAGCGCGTGGTTCCCGACGCGCGCCGCCTCAAGCCGCTGGAGATCGTGGAGGCGCTCGCCCGCTCCGTCGCCGTGGAGATGGATCTGCGCCTCGAGGCGGCGGCCGTCTCGGAACTGGCGGAGAACACGAAGGACGACCCGGATTTCCGCGTGCCGAAGCCGGAATGGGACCTCACCGCGCGCGACGTGCTCACCACCACATGGATCGAAGGCATCCGCCTCAACGATCTGGCCGGGATCGAAGCGGCGGGCCTCGACCGGGTCGCGCTCGGGCGCACGGTGATCCAGTCCTTCCTGCGCCACGCCATCCGCGACGGCTATTTTCACGCCGACATGCATCCGGGCAACCTGTTCGTGGATGCGGAAGGGCGCCTCGTGGCCGTCGATTTCGGCATCATGGGCCGTCTCGGCCTGAAGGAGCGGCGCTTCCTCGCCGAAATTCTGCTCGGGTTCATCCGCCGCGACTATCTGCGGGTGGCGCAGGTGCACTTCGAGGCCGGCTACGTGCCGCCGCACCATTCGGTGGAGGATTTCGCCCAGGCCATCCGCGCCATCGGCGAGCCGATCCACGATCGCCGCGCCGACGAGATCTCGATGGCGAAGCTCCTGACGCTCCTGTTCGAGATCACGGCCCTGTTCGACATGGCGACCCGCATCGAGCTGGTCATGCTGCAGAAGACCATGGTGGTGGTCGAGGGCGTGGCCCGTAACCTGGATCCGAAGCTCGACATGTGGACCACCTCCGAGCCCGTGGTGCGCGACTGGATCGAGCGCAACCTCGGGCCGCTGGGCCGCGCCGAGCAGGCGGGCCGCGGCCTGTGGACGCTCGCCGGCGTCATCGGCGACCTGCCCGAGCTGGCCCTGCGGGCCGAGCGGGTGCTCAACCAGCTCGAGGACGTGACGGCCCGGGGCGTGGCGCTCGACCAGGACAGCGTCGCGGCCATCGGCCGGGCCGAGGCGCGGGGCAACCGCTGGGGCGTGGCGGCCTTGTGGATCATCGCGGCCTCGCTGATGATCATGCTGTTCAGGGGCTTCGCATGACGGCGCTTTCGGGCAAACGCATCCTCCTCGTCATCGGCGGCGGCATCGCGGCCTACAAGTCGCTCGACCTCATCCGCCGCCTGCGGGAGCGCGGCGCCTCCGTCCGCTGCATCCTGACCGCGGGCGCGCAGGCCTTCATCACCCCGCTCGCGGCCTCCGCCCTCACGGGCCAGCGCTCGCATACCGATCTCTTCGACCGTGAGGACGAAGCGGATATCGGCCATATCAAGCTCGCCCGCGATGCGGATCTCGTGATCGTCGCGCCGGCCACGGCCAATCTCATGGCCAAGATGGCCGGCGGCCATGCGGACGATCTCGCCTCCACGGTGCTGCTCGCAACGATCCTGCCGATCCTGATCGCTCCGGCCATGAACGTGCGCATGTGGCAGCATCCGGCCACGCAGCGCAATCTGACGATCCTCCGACAGGACGGTGTTCATGTGGTGGGGCCCAATGACGGCGCCATGGCCGAGGCCGAGTTCGGCCCCGGCCGCATGGCCGAGCCGCTCGAGATCGCGGCTGCCGCGGAGCGCCTGCTCGCCCCGTCCGGGCCGTTGGCCGGCAGGCATGTGATCGTGACCTCGGGACCGACGCACGAGCCCATCGACCCGGTCCGCTACATCGCCAACCGCTCCTCGGGCAAGCAGGGCCATGCCATCGCGAAGGCAGCCGCCGACGCGGGGGCCCGGGTCACGCTGATTGCGGGCCCCGTGACGCTGCCGGATCCAGCCGGCGTGACGACCGTCCATGTGGAGAGCGCCCGCGAGATGCTGGATGCCGTCGAGAAAGCCCTGCCGGCCGATATCGGAATCTTCGCCGCGGCCGTCGCCGATTGGCGCGTGGCCAACGCGGGCGAGCAGAAGATCAAGAAGAAGGACGGCGCGCTGCCGAACCTGTCGCTCGCCGAGAATCCCGACATTCTCGCCACGATCGCCCATCGCAGCGAGGACCGCCCGCCGCTGATGGTGGGCTTCGCGGCCGAGACCGAGCACGTGATCGAGCATGCCCGGCAGAAGCTCGCGAAGAAGGGCTGCGACCTCATCGTGGCCAACGACGTGTCCGCGGCGGGTGGCGTCATGGGGGGCGACAGCAACACGGTGCATCTCGTCAGCGCGTCAGGCGTGGAGACCTGGCCGACCCTGTCGAAAGCCGACGTGGCCAAGAAGCTCGTGGAGCGCTTGGGCGCGATGGCGAAAGGGGGACAGCCATGAGCCGGCGCCTGCGCATCCAGCGGCTCGCCCATGCGGCCGATCTGCCGCTGCCGCGCTACGAGACGGCCGGAGCCGCCGGCATGGATCTCGTGGCCGCCCATCCGGCCGAGGCGCCGATCGTCCTGCAGCCGATGCAGCGGGCGCTCGTTCCCACCGGCCTCGTCCTGCAGCTCGAACCCGGCTTCGAAGCCCAGGTGCGGCCCCGCTCCGGGCTGGCCTTTCGCCATGGCGTGACCGTGCTCAATACGCCGGGCACCGTCGACGCGGATTACCGCGGCGAGGTGCAGGTGCTTCTCGTCAATCTCGGCTCCGAGCCTTTTTCCATCGCCCGCGGCATGCGCATCGCCCAAATGGTGGTCGCCCCGGTCACCATGGTAGAATTGGTCGAGGTGAGCCAGGTCGACGAAACGGGTCGCGCGGCAGGCGGCTTCGGATCGACTGGGCTGGGGTAGGGAAGCACTCGCATGAATTTCCTCTCGCGCCGCTCGCTTCTTGCCATCGCCGCCGTCACGGACATCGCGCTCCACGCCCGGCCGATGCCGGTTTCGGCCAAGGCGCTCGCGGCCCGGCACAACCTGCCCCCGCGTTATCTCGAGCCGGTCCTGCAGGCTCTGGTCCGTCAGGGCATCCTGAAGGGGGTGCGCGGCCCCCGGGGCGGCTACGAGCTCGCCCGCGAGCGACGCCGGATCACGGCCGGCGACATCGTGCGCATCGCCATGTCGGCCCTTGAGGAGGACGCAGCCTCTCCGGTGCCGGAATCGCGCCTCGCCGAGGCCGTCGTGTCGCCCCTGGTGCAGCGCGGAACCGAGGCGTTCCTGGCCGAGCTCGACAAGGTGACGGTGGAGGATCTGTGCCAGAAGGCGCAGGCTGAGTCGGCTGTCGAGACGACCCCGGCCGTCGATTTCACCATTTGAAATGTGAATAGGGGCAAAGATCGACACTCCGTATGGGAAAGGCTAAATTTCCGCCGACCTGAAGGAGGATATTCATGGCTGACACCGCCCATCTGTCGGGCTCCGACGCCAAGCCCGGGCGCGGCCGCATCTACGGCTCGATCACGGAAACCATCGGCAACACCCCGCTCGTGCGCCTGAACCGGCTGCCCAAGGAGCGCGGGATCGACGCCGAGATCCTCGTCAAGCTCGAGTTCTTCAACCCGATCTCCAGCGTGAAGGATCGCATCGGCGTCAGCATGATCGAGGCCATGGAGGCTGCCGGTACGATCAATCCCGACACGACCCTGATCGAGCCGACCTCCGGCAATACCGGCATCGCGCTCGCCTTCGTGGCCGCGGCGCGAGGCTACCGGCTGATTCTGGTGATGCCCGAGACCATGTCCATCGAGCGTCGCAAGATGCTGGCCTATCTCGGCGCGGAACTCGTGCTCACCCCCGGCCCCATGGGGATGAAAGGCGCCGTGGCCCGGGCCGAGGCGCTCCTGACCGAGATCCCCAACTCGGTCATTCCGCAGCAGTTCAAGAACCCGGCCAATCCGGAGATCCACCGCAGGACCACCGCGGAGGAGATCTGGAACGACACCGACGGACGGTTCGACGCCTTCGTGGCGGGCGTCGGCACCGGCGGCACGATCACCGGCGTCGCCCAGGTGATCAAGCCGCGCCTGCCGGCCATGAAGGTGATCGCCGTGGAGCCGGAGGATTCTCCCGTGCTCTCCGGCGGCCAGCCAGGTCCGCACAAGATCCAGGGCATCGGGGCCGGTTTCGTGCCGGATGTCCTCGACCGCTCGCTCATCGACGACGTGGTGACGGTCGGCAACCAGACGGCCTTCGACACTGCGCGCCGGCTCGCGAAGCTCGAAGGCATTCCCGGCGGCATCTCGACCGGCGCCAACGTGGCGGCCGCGCTCGAAGTGGCGGCGCGCCCCGAGTTCAAGGGCCGGCGCATCGTCACGGTCGCGCCTTCCTTCGCCGAGCGCTACATCTCGAGCGCATTGTTCGAAGGGCTTTGATCCTCTCGGCACGCAGACCATCGGGGCGGCTTCACGGCCGCCCTTTTTGTTGGCGCTCCGCGCAAGCGTGGCCAGAACTTCGCCCCGCCCGCCGGGTTCTCCTTGCACGCACGAAATTCGAACGATGTTTCAAGGAGTTCATCATGGCGGAACGCAAGGCGCCTCATTCACTCAAGGATCAGACGGCGGATCAGATCCGCAACGAGCAGCGCGGCGGCATCGACAGTCCCGTCGATCCGAACCGCGACGGCGGCATCGAAGGCAACGCGACCCTGAGGCGCGTATGGAGCGAGCCCGGCGGCGAGGCCTACAACTACCGCCAGGGGCAGACCAGCAAGGCCGGCATGGACGGCCATGACGAGCTCACGGCCGCCGAGACGCCGGAGACCACCAGGCACCTGAGCGACGCGAGCCTCTCGCCCGAGGACAAGGACGCGACCGCCGAAGCCATCGAGCGCGCCACCGCCGTGAACGGCAAACAGGACGGCTGAAAGGACACGGCGATGGGCAATGCAGGCTACGGCAATCACACCGACGACACGAAGAAGGACGTGGAGTCCAAGCGGCTCGACCCGCAGGGCGGCCAGCAGAGGTCGACCGAACAAGGCCCGGGCGGGAAGCAGCCGGCGGCAGGACCCCACAGCAAGCCGTCGCTGACCAACCCGGATTCGACGCCCGGCACGGGCGCCCTGCCGGACGTCGGCGACCACGACGCGACGGATTCCACGAGCTCGTAGGAACGGACCCGATCATCATGACCCAGAACCACAACGCGGGGCCCCGCGTCCCGACGGAACGTCCTGACCCTGACGAAGCCGGACGGGATCCCGGCCCCGGCGCCCAGGACCGCCCCGGCTTCGATCTCGGCGGCGCGGTGGATCCCTCCAACAAGACCCAGGTGGGCTCCGGCACCATTCCCGGCGGGCCGAAGGGCAGCCCCACGAGCGGCACCGATGCGGGCGGACGGGCGACCGGGCTCACCGACCCGAGCGGCTCGCGCTCCCTCGGCAACGAAGGGGATGCAGGCTCCGATTCCGGCTCGGGCCCGACCGGCGGCTCCGGCGGCCCCACTTGAGCATCGGACGCACAAGTGGGAACCGGTTTTGCGTGGAAAGATGCTCCCAAACAAAAGCTTGAAGCATCGGACGCAAAAGTGGGAACCGGTTTTGCGTGAAAAGATGCTCCAAAACGAAAGCCTCAAGCATCGGGCGTGAGTTCGATGACACGTCTGATGCTTTTGAACGCATCAGAAGGAACAGCAGCGATGGGAAAAACCGACGACAAGTCCAAGCAGGCCACCGAGGAGGATATCAGCGCCCCCCGGCTGACCCCGCAGGGCCGCGAGAATCCGGAGGCCTCGGGCGAGGACTCGACGAACCCGATGGGCGAGGGCGCGAAGAAGGGCCAGAGCAGCAAGGCGGAAGGGTGATCAGAGGGGTGATCAGAGGGGTGATCGGAGGGTGATCGGAGCACCCTTCGCGTCTGGGGAGGAGCCGATGCCGACTTCTCCCCTCTACACTCCACCGTCCCGGCCGTAGGTGCGAAATCCCTCCCGTTCGCAGAGACGATCGTAGTAGCGTTCGATCGCCGGCAGATCGGGCCGTTCGAGCGGAATGCTCTTCCAGCGGTGGATCGAGAGACCGATCACGATGTCCGCGCAGGTGAAATGCGGTCCGGCCACATGGGCGCCGGTGCGCGCCAGTTCCCGGTCGATCACGCGAACGGCGGAGCAGAAACCGTCCCAGGATCGGGCGATCTGCGCCGGGTCCTGGAAATTCGGGTTCCTGCGGACAAGCCCGAGGAAAACATAGCGCCAGGTGTTGTTGAAGTCGGAGACCTGCCAGTCCATCCACTTCTCGACATGGGCCCTCTCGGCCGGTGCGCCGGGCAGGAGATCACGGCGACCTTCGCGGGCCGCGAGATAGCGGACGATGCTGTTCGACTCCCAGAACATCTGACCGGCGTCCTCAAGCACCGGGATCATCCCGACCGGGGTGAGCCTTTGAAACGCGGGGTCCGTGACGGGCCGGGTGTCGCCGCCCCAATCGACCCTCTCGAACGGAAGGCCGAGCTCCGCGCAGGTCCAAAGCACCTTCCTCACATTGATGGATTTCGGCTGGCCGTAGATCTTCAGCATGACGCCCCTGCATCTTTATTGCATTGCATATAGCATTTTTCGGCGAAGTGGATCCGGTTCGCCGTCAAAAATGCGGCACGGCCAAGACGAGAGGTGATTCCACGCCTGTGGAAACACCTCTGGCCGGCGGCCGCGAGGTGCGCCAGATCAGAAAGAGAGCCCATGAAAAAGGCCGCCCCTCGGGGCGGCCTTTCGTCGTGGCGGGAAGCGGTGGTTCAGGCGCTCAGCGCTTCCTTCTGCTTCTCGGCGCGCTTGCGGTCGTTCGGGTCGAGGATCGCCTTGCGGATGCGGATCGACTTCGGCGTCACCTCGACGAGCTCGTCGTCCTCGATCCAGGCGAGGGAGCGCTCCAGGGTCATGCGGATCGGCGGCGTCAGGCGCACGGCCTCGTCCTTGGAGGTGGTGCGGATGTTGGTCAGCTTCTTGCCCTTGAGCACGTTGACCTCGAGATCGTTCTCGCGGTTGTGCTCGCCCACGATCATGCCCTGGTAGACCTTCCAGCCGGGCTCGATCATCATCGGGCCGCGATCCTCCAGGTTCCACAGGGCGTAGGCCACGGCCTCGCCGGAATCGTTGGAGATCAGCACGCCGTTGCGCCGTCCCGCGATCTCGCCCTTGTAGGGCTCGTAGGCGTGGAACAGGCGGTTCATGATCGCGGTGCCGCGGGTGTCGGTGAGAAGCTCGCTCTGGTAGCCGATGAGGCCGCGGGTCGGGGCGTAGAACACGAGGCGCTGGCGGTTGCCGCCGGAGGGCCTCATCTCGATCATGTCGGCGCGGCGCTCGGACATCTTCTGCACCACGACGCCCGAATGCTCCTCGTCCACGTCGATGACCACTTCCTCGATGGGCTCGAGGAGCTGGCCGTTCGCGTCCTTCTCGAACACCACGCGGGGGCGCGACACGGCGAGCTCGAAGCCCTCGCGGCGCATGGTCTCGATCAGGATGGCGAGCTGCAATTCGCCACGGCCGGAGACATAGAACGAATCCTTGTCGGCCGCCTCCTCGATCTTGAGGGTCACGTTGCCTTCCGCTTCCTTGAACAGGCGGTCGCGGATCATGCGGCTCGTCACCTTGTCGCCCTCGGTGCCGGCGAGCGGGCTGTCGTTGACGATGAACGACATGGTCACGGTCGGCGGGTCGATCGGCTGCGCCTGGATCGGGATGTCGTTCTCAGGGGCGCAGAAGGTGTCGGCCACCGATCCCTTCACGAGACCCGCGATGGACACGATGTCGCCGGCCTCGCCGACGTCGATCGGCTGGCGCTCCAGGCCGCGGAAGGCCAGGATCTTGGACACGCGGCCGGTCTCGACCACGTTGCCCTCGCGGTCGAGCACCTTGATCGACTGGTTCGGCTTCACCGAGCCGGAGCTGATGCGCCCGGTGACGATGCGGCCCAGGAAGGGGTTCGACTCGAGCAGGGTGCCGAGCATGCGGAACGGACCTTCCTCGGTCTTGGCCGGCGGCACGTGCTCGAGCACGAGATCGAACAGCGGCGCCAGGCCCTGGTCGCTCGGGCCTTCCGGCGACTTGGCCATCCAGCCGTTGCGGCCGGACCCGTAGAGGATCGGGAAGTCGAGCTGCTCGTCGGTGGCGTCGAGGGCCGCGAACAGGTCGAACACCTCGTTGATGACCTCCTGATGGCGGGCGTCGGGGCGGTCGATCTTGTTGATGGCCACGATGGGCTTGAGGCCGATCTTGAGGGCCTTGGACACCACGAACTTGGTCTGGGGCATCGGGCCCTCGGCCGCGTCCACGAGCACGATGGCGCCGTCGACCATGCTCAGGATGCGCTCCACCTCGCCGCCGAAATCGGCGTGGCCGGGGGTGTCGACGATGTTGATGCGGGTGTCCTTCCAGACCACCGAGGTCGCCTTCGCCAGGATGGTGATGCCGCGCTCCTTCTCAAGGTCGTTCGAGTCCATGGCGCGCTCTTCCACGCGCTGGTTCTCGCGGAAGGCGCCGGATTGCTGGAGCAGCTTGTCGACCAGGGTGGTCTTGCCGTGGTCGACGTGGGCGATGATGGCGATATTGCGGAGTTTCATACGGGGTCTTTCAAAGCAAAGCGGCCCGGCACGCGGCAAGCTTGGCCGCGCCCCTGGCTCGTACCGGGCGATAAATCTGATGCGCTGCAATATAGTGATTAGTCTGCGGCGGCAATAGGGCGGGCTGGAACCTTTCTGAGCAAAGCGGATGCGGCCATCCTCCGTCCTCCCGGGCTCGCCCCGCTGAACGTGATGCCATGGAGCCCTGAGCCTCACCGGATCGGTCTGGCCGTGTCTCCCCGCCACGTTATCACCGGGCTCGTCCCGGTGATCCCGCTTGTCTGAAGCGCCGAGCCTTTCGGATCGGGATGGCCGGGCTTGTCCCGGCCATCCCGCTTCTGAGAAGCGCCGCGCCTCACCGGAGCGGGATCACCGGCACAAGGCCGGTGATGACGTGGAGGGTGTTAGGACGGGCGGAGGGTGACGGGGAGGGTGCCATGGCGGGCGGAGGGTGGCCGGGAAGCCCCGGGGTGTCGGGTGAGGCGAGGGGAACGCCACTCCGGGCTCGGCGCCCAAGGACCGGAGATCATTGAATGAACAGTGCGACGGCCTAAATGGCAGGGTATTCTCTGCTTCCCGAAAGTCGGCATGTCGGCCACCCCTATCTCGAACATTCCGCCCGCGCCCCCACTCCCGGCTTCCGTGCAAGCCAGGGTTCATGGCCGCGACGCCGGCGGACCCGGCACGGTCCTGTCCACCCGTCGTCGCCATCCCGACAGCTCCGCCAGACTTCACGACCGAAAGGCCGGGTCGTTTGCGACAGGCAGTCACGATGCACCATAAGCCGGCGCCCAATCTCGACTTCCTGAGCGGAGGCGGCGAGATGGGGGCTCTCATGCGGTCTCACGACTGGGCCGCTTCGCCCCTCGGTCAGCCGGAGCGCTGGCCGCAGAGCCTCCGGACCGTGGTGAGCCTGATGCTCACCTCCAAGTTTCCCATGTTCGTCGCCTGGGGGCCGCACCTCGCCTTCCTGTACAACGACGGCTACCGGCCCATCTTCGGGGCGAAGCATCCGCACGCCCTGGGTCTGCCTTTCCGGGAGGTATGGTCGGAAATCTGGCCCGATATCGAGCCGCTGGTCACCAAGGCGCTCGCCGGAGAGGCGACGTTCCACGAGGACCTGCACCTGGTGATGGAGCGCAACGGCTATCCGGAGGATACCTGGTACACCTTCTCCTACTCGCCCGTGCGCGACGAGACGGGCGGCATCGGGGGCATGTTCTGCGCCTGCACGGAGACGACCGGGGAGGTCAAGCTGCGGGCCACCTTGCGGGCGGAGCAGGAGCGGCTGCGCGAACTCTTCCGGAAGGCGCCCGGCTTCATGGCGATGCTGGGCGGGCGCGACCATGTCTTCGAGCTGGCGAACGACGCCTATCTTCAGCTCGTGGGCCACCGTCGCGACATTATCGGCAAGCCCGTCCGGGACGTCCTGCCCGAGGTGGCCGGCCAGGGCTTCTTCGAGCTGCTCGACAAGGTCTACGCGACGGGCGAGCCGTTCGTCGGACGCAACCTTCGGGTCGGCCTCCAGCGACACCCGGGAAGCCCCGTCGAGGACCGCTTCGTCGACCTGGTCTACCAGCCGATCACGGACCGCAACGGCAATGTCACGGGCATCTTCTCCGAGGGATACGACGTCACCGAGCGGGTCCAGGCGGAGGAAAGCGTCCGCGAGAGCGAGGCCCGGTTCCGCAATCTGGCCGACAACGCCCCGGTGATGGTCTGGGTGACGGAGCCGGACGGGGCCTGCTCCTACCTGTCCCGCTCCTGGTACGAGTTCACCGGCCAGTCGCCGGAGAACGGGCTCGGCTTCGGCTGGCTCGATGCGGTCCATCCGGACGACAGCGCCTGGTCGGGCGAGACGTTCCGGTCCGCCAATGCCCGGCAGGCGCCGTTCCAGCTCGAATACCGGCTCCGCCGGGCGGACGGGACCTATCGCTGGGCCATCGACACGGCCGCGCCGCGCATCGGCGAGGACGGCACCTTCCTGGGCTATGTAGGCTCGGTTCTCGACATCACCGAACGCAAGGAGATCGAGGAGCGCCTGCGGACGAGCGCGGCGGAGTTCCAGACCGTGACCAATGCGGCGCCCGCTCTGGTCTGGGTCGGGTCGGAGGACGGCCGCATCCTCTACATGAACGAGCGCTGGCACGAGTTCACCGGGCAGACCACCGAGGAGGCGCTCGGCTACGGCTGGGTCAGCGCGATGCACCCCGAGGATGCGGCGCGCATCCTGCCCTACTGGCAGCATTGCCGCGAAACGGGCGAGATCTACGAGGGCGAGGTGCGCTATCGCCGCCGGGACGGGGAGTACCGCTGGCACGCGTTCCGGGCCATGCCGCATCTCGACCCGGAGGGCGCCATCGCGAAATGGTTCGGCGTGAGCGTCGACATCCACGAGCGCAAGGAATGGGAGGAGCATCGGGAACTCCTCATCAACGAGCTGAACCACCGGGTGAAGAACACCCTGACCATCGTGCAGTCGATGGCCGCCCAGAGCCTGCGGCAGCTGAGCGAGGAGAGCCGCCCCAAGCTCCAGGCCTTCGAGGATCGCCTGTTCGCGCTCGCCCGCGCCCATGACGTGCTCACGCGCGAGAACTGGGAAGGCGCGGAGCTCCGGGAGATCATCGACGAGGTCGTCGAGCCCTATCTCCGGCAGAAGACGAAGCACCTCGACATCGAGGGCCCGCGCCTGCGCCTCATCCCGCGGACGGCCCTGGCCATCGCCATGGCGATCCACGAACTCGCCACCAACGCGGCCAAGTACGGCGCGCTCTCCGTCCCGTCGGGATGCGTTCACATCACCTGGACGGTCGAGCCGGGCGACGTTCCGCGCCTGGTGCTGCAATGGCAGGAGCGCGACGGCCCGCGCGTCACCGCTCCGACCCGCCGCGGCTTCGGCACGCGGCTGATCGAGCGGAGCCTGGCGCAGGACATCGGCGGGGACGTCCGGCTGACCTACGCGCCCACCGGCGTCGTCTGTGTGATGAACGTTCCGTTGACCGAGACGGGCGCGACGGCGGAGCTCCCTTCAGCCCATTGAGCAGTGAGGCCGGGCTTGGCCTTGCGGTCGTGAGGGGAGAGCGCCGTCGTCACGGGAACGTGGCGGCCATTCGCCACCGCGGTCATCTCCGGGCTTGTCTCGATGCGAGAGGCGGCTGGGCGAGAAGGTCAGGCGGGCGCCAAGGAGGCGCCAGCTCTCCGTCCGGCACGATGCTTTTCCCGCGTGCGCCAAGATAGCGTCGAGGCCCGGAGCGACAAGCTTCCCCATCCGGACATCTGCCCCGTCAGGAATGCAATTGTCCGCGGCCCGACAAAGGGCCGAGCATCGCGGGTGGCCGATTCCCGAACGCCACTCCGATCCTGGAGAACAAGGGAACGGTCGATGTCGCTCAAGGAGGAAACGCGATGGGAGCTTTGACCGGAACCGCACGCCTGATGCCGTATGTGGGCATTCTGCTCGCCAGCACGGCCATTCCGGCCTTCGCCGACATGTCGAGCGCCGTCCGGACCACGTCGCAGCAGGTGAAGGGCCTGCAGGCCCCGGCGGAAATCATCGTCGATCACTGGGGCATCCCGCACATCTACACGGCGAACCAGCACGACGCCTTCTTCATGCAGGGCTACAACGCGGCCCGCGACCGGCTCTGGCAGATCGACCTGTGGCGCAAGCGCGGGCTCGGCCTGCTCGCGAAGGATTTCGGCCCCGACTACGCGGAGCAGGACCGGGCCGCCCGCATGTTCCTCTACCGCGGCGACATGGACAAGGAATGGGCCGCCTACGGGCCCAACGCCAAGACCTACACGGAGGCCTTCGTCGAGGGCGTGAACGCCTTCGTCCAGGAGGTCCGTGACGGCACCCGGCCGGCGCCGGCGGAGTTCCGAATCGCCGGCACGCAGCCCGATCCGTGGAAGCCCGAGGACGTGGTCCGCATCCGCAGCCACGGCCTGACCCGCAACGTGGCCTCCGAGGTGCGGCGCGCGCAGGTCGCCTGCGCGGCCGGCCTCGATGCCGACCGCCTGCGCACCAAGTTCGAGCCCGAATGGCAGACCAAGGTCCCGGCGGGCCTCGACCCGTGCTTCATCCCCAAGGACGTGCTGAAGGATTACGAGCTCGGCACCAAGGACGTCTCGTTCGTGGCGCCGCAGAAGAAGGCCTCCCTCGACTCGCACGAGGATTTCCTCAACGAGGCCATGGCCAATATCGACCGGATCGGGTCGAACAACTGGGTCGTGGCGGGCTCCCGCACGGCCACGGGCCGGCCGATCCTGGCGAACGACCCGCACCGGGCCCACGGGGTGCCGTCCCTGCGCTACATCGTGCATCTGAACGCGCCCGGCATGTCGGTGATCGGGGCCGGCGAGCCGGCCCTCCCGGGCGTCTCCATCGGGCACAACGGCAAGATCGCCTTCGGGTTGACCATCTTCGCCATCGACCAGGAGGACCTCTACGTCTACGAGCTCAACCCGGCCAATGCCAACCAGTACAAGTTCCGCGACGGCTGGGAGGACATGAAGGTCGTGCGCGAGACCATCGAGGTGAAGGGCGAGCAGCCGCGCGATGTCGATCTGCTCTTCACGCGCCACGGGCCGGTTCTCTCGAAGGACGACGCCGGCCAGCGGGCCTTCGCCATGCGGTCGGTCTGGTTCGATCCCGGCACCTCGGCCTATTTCGGCTCGTCGGACTACATGACGGCCCAGAACTGGACCGGCTTCCTGGAGGCCATGAACCGCTGGGGCGCTCCGTCCGAAAACCAGGTCTATGCCGACACGGACGGCAATATCGGCTGGGTGCCGGGCGGCCTCACGCCGAGGCGCGTGAGCTATGACGGTCTCATGCCCGTGCCGGGCGACGGGCGCTACGAGTGGGAGGGGTTCATCCCCCTGTCCGACCTGCCCAAGGAGTACAACCCGGCCCAGGGTTTCTTCGCGACCGCCAACCAGAACAACCTGCCGCCGGATTACCCGGTCAACGAGCGCCGGATCGGCTTCGACCAATGGGCCGATCCGGCCCGGTTCGAGCGGATCACGGAGGTGCTGAAGGCGAAGCCGAAATTCACCCTGGCGGACGCCATGGACCTGCAGAACGACGACACGAGCATGCTCGGCCGCAGGCTCGTCGCGCTGGTGAAGCCGCTTCGCTCGGAGGACCCGAAGCAGCGGGCCGCGCTCGAGCTCCTGCAGGGCTGGGATGCCCGGGAGACCGCCGACAGCGCCGCCGCCGCCCTGTTCGAGGTCTGGACCAGCAAGCATCTCGGTCGCGCCACAGTGGCCGCGACCACGCCCGAGGCGGCCCGCGCCATCATCGGCAACGGCAGCCTCTCGGCGGTGGTCGACTACCTCGAGAAGCCCGACCAGGCCCTCGGGGCCGATCAGGCGACGGCCCGGGACAGGGTCCTGCTCCAGAGCCTCACGGCGGCGGCCGACGAGGTCGGCAAGCTTCTCGGCGACGACATGGCGCAGTGGAAGTGGGGCAACCTGCACCAGGCCGAGTTCAGTCACGCCCTGAAGCCGCTGGCCGACAAGGCCACCCAGGCGCAGATGACCGTCGGGCCGCTGGTGATGGGCGGCGGCAACAACGTGCCCCACGCGGCGGGCTACAGCACGTCCACGTTCAAGGTGACGTCCGGCGCCTCGTTCCGCATGGTGCTCGACGTGGGCAACTGGGACGCCAGCCGGGCGATCAACACGCCCGGCCAGTCGGGAGACCCCTACAGCCCTCATTACCGCGATCTCGCGCCCCTCTGGGCGACCGGCGATTACGTGCCGCTGGTCTATTCCCGCGAGGCGGTGGAGAAGGCCGCGAGCGAGCGCCTTCAGCTGACGCCCTGAGATTATTGCGGGAGGCGCTTGGGCTTTACGGCCCTGGAAAGGACCGGCGCGCAGCCGGTCCTTTTTTGCGGCGGTCCGTCCCGGCCGTTACTGGCTCGGAGCCGGGGCGCTCGCCGCCACGCGCCACACGACGTTGCCCGTGTCGTCGGCGACCAGGAGGGCGCCGGTGCCGTCGATGGCCACGCCCACCGGGCGGCCGCGGGCCTGATCGCCCTCGATGAACCCGGTGACCACGTCCTGCGCCTTGCCGGACGGCCGGCCGTTCTCGAACGGCACGTAGACCACCTTGTAGCCGTTGAAGGCCTGGCGGTTCCAGCTCCCGTGCTCGCCGATGAACGCTCCCCTCCGGTAGGGCTCCGGCAGGGTGGAGTTCATCGAGAAGGTCAGGCCGAGCGCCGCCACGTGACTCGAGAGCGCGTAGTCGGGCTTCACCGCCTTCTGCACCATGTCGGGACGGGGCGGGTGCACGCGCTCGTCCACGTGGTTGCCGTAATAGCTCCAGGGCCAGCCATAGAAGGCGTTCTCCTGCACGGAGGTCAGGTAGTCCGGCACGAGGTTGGGGCCGAGCTCGTCGCGTTCGTTCACCACCGTCCAGAGGATTCCGGTCTCGGGATGGAACGTCAACCCGTTGGGGTTGCGCAGGCCCGACGCGTAGACGCGGGACAGGCCGGTGGCGCGGTCCACCTGCCAGATGGCGGCCCGGCCCTTTTCGGCCTCGAGCCCGCGCTCGCCGGCATTCGAGTTGGAGCCGACCGACGCGTAGAGGAACCGTCCGTCCGGGCTCAGGGCCAGGTCCTTGGTCCAGTGATGGTTGATCGGCCCGCCGGGAAGCGGCGCCAGCACCCGGGGGGCGGCCGTGATCGCGGTCTCGCCGAGCCGGTAGGGATAGACCAGGATCGCGTCGGCGGCGGCCACATAGAGAATGTCCTCGTGCCAGACCACCCCGAAGGGCGAGTTCAGCCCCTTGAGCAGGTCGTGGCGCTCGTCGACCGTGCCGTCGCGGTTGGTGTCGCGCAACAGAGTGATCAGGTTGCTCTCCTTCTTCGGCCCGCCGCTGTCGCCCTTGGCGATCGCCATGATCCATTGCCGGATGTAGTCCTTGGGCCGCGACAGGGGCTTGCCCTCGGGCGCCCGCGACTGGACCACGAGCACGTCGCCGTTCGGCAGGGTGCGCACCAGGCGCGGGCTGACCAGGTCCTTCGCATAGGCCGTCACGGTCATCCCCTGCGGGGCCTTCGGCGCCTGTCCGTCCTTCCAGCCCACCACCTCGGCGACCTTCAGGTCGGGCATGAGCTCCGTGCTGGGCGCCGGCAGGACCGGATCGGGGCCGATCTGGCTCGCGACGTCGAAATTGCCGTTGCCGTCGTTGCAGCCGGCGAGCGCCAGGGCCAGGAGGCCCGTTCCCGCGAGCGCGGAGACGGGCCGGACGCGGAAGCGATCAGTCATAGGCGTGCTCTCCCAGGGCAGGTCCGTAGGCGAACGACGTGCTGAGCCAGAGCGTGACGAGCACGGCCAGCACCGTCAGGGCCGACAGGGTCAGCCCCCAGGGCATGACCGCGGTCCAGCCGTCGGCCGCATGGGCCAGGTTGTTGAAGAAGGCCAGGATCAGGACCACGAGGGTGCCGATGGCGGCGGGCCAGCCGAACCGCACGGCCCGGGTCCGGAACCGGACCAGATAATAGATCGCCCCGAACACGGCGGCCGCCACCCCGACCGTAATGCCCGCGAGCAGGAGCCAGGCGGAGAACTCCACCCATACCAGGTTCGACGTGCGCCAATAGGCGATGTCGGCGGCGAGCGCCAGGATGAAGCACGCGACGGGGAACGACGCCAGCAATCGCTGGATCATATGCCCGGCAACCGCCGCTCGCGACGGCCGGTACGGAACTTGGGGCGACGGCATCGGGCCTCTCTCGGACGATGGGACTTGATGTCTACGGCCGAGATTCCGTTAGGTTCCAGGTCTTCTCCGAAGGGCAGCCCCCGCCCTTCCTGCCACCTTCCCAGGTCATGGCCGGGCTTGTCCCGGCCATCCCGACCGGAAAGGTCCGGCGCTTCAATTCATCGGGATCACCGGGGCGAGCCCGGTGATGACGTGGAAGTGGTGTGAGCCGGTGATGACTTGGCACGGATGCGAGCCGCAGCCGCTCGACCCGGAGGACCGCCCCGGAGCCGATCGGACGCGGCACAGTGATCCAGGGCCCGTTCCGGCGGCCGGAGGGGTAAGGATCGCTCAGCACGCTCGGCCCCCTGGCGCGACGGGCTGCGACCATCCCGGCCAGAAGCCGAACGCTTTTCACGTTCAGGCCGGGATGGAATGCGTCGGTCTGCGGTGACGGCCGTGACCGACGCATGCATGGCTTACAGCCCGAGCTTCTTCTTGCGCTGCGCGAGCGTGCGCAGGCGCAGGGCATTGAGCTTGATGAAGCCGGCGGCGTCGCGGTGGTCGTAGGCGACGGCGCCTTCCTCGAAGGTGACGAGGTCCTGGTCGTAGAGCGTGTAGGGGCTCTGGCGGCCGATGAGGTGGACGCCGCCCTTGTAGAGCTTGAGCGTCACCTCGCCGGTGACGAATTCCTGGCTCTTGTCGATGAGGGCCTGGAGCATCTCGCGCTCGGGCGAGAACCAGAAGCCGTTATAGATGAGCTCGGCGTATTTCGGCATCAGCTCGTCCTTCAGGTGCGCGGCGCCGCGATCGAGGGTGATCGACTCGATGCCGCGATGGGCCAGGTGAAGGATCGTGCCGCCCGGGGTCTCGTACATGCCGCGGCTCTTCATGCCGACGAAGCGGTTCTCCACGAGGTCGAGGCGGCCGATGCCATTGATCTTGCCGAGTTCGTTGAGCTTCGCCAGCAGGTCGGCCGGGCCCATCGTCCGGCCGTCGATGGCGACGGGGTCGCCCTTCTCGAAGGCGATCTTGATCACGGTCGGCGTGTCGGGGGCGGTCTCCGGACCGTCGGTGCGCGAATAGACGTAGTCCGGCACTTCCATGGCCGGATCCTCCAGCACCTTGCCCTCCGAGGAGGCGTGCAGGAGGTTGGCGTCGACCGAGAACGGGGCCTCGCCGCGCTTGTCCTTGGCGATCGGGATCTGGTGCTGCTCGGCGAAGGCGATGAGCTGCTCGCGGGAGCGCAGGTCCCATTCGCGCCAGGGGGCGATCACGGTCACGTCGGGCTTCAGGGCGTAATAGCCGAGCTCGAAGCGCACCTGGTCGTTGCCCTTGCCGGTGGCCCCGTGAGCGACCGCGTCGGCCCCGACCCTCTCGGCGATCTCGATCTGCTTCTTGGCGATCAGCGGCCGGGCGATGGAGGTGCCGAGCAGGTACAGGCCCTCGTATTGGGCGTTGGCGCGGAACATCGGGAACACGTAATCGCGCACGAACTCGTCGCGCAGGTCCTCGATGAAGATGTTCTCGGGCTTGATGCCCAGGAGCTCGGCTTTCTTGCGGGCGGGCTCCAGCTCCTCGCCCTGGCCGAGATCGGCGGTGAAGGTCACCACCTCGCAGCCGTAGGTGGTCTGCAGCCACTTGAGGATGATGGAGGTGTCGAGGCCGCCCGAATAGGCGAGCACGACCTTGTTCACGCGCTTCTCAGCCATAGCAAAGGTTCCGATGATAAGGGTGCTCGCGACTTAGAACATCGGGCTTCAAAGGGGAAGCTTCTTGTTGGTCGAAGAAGGCGGTATGTGTCAGGTGCATTCCTGACCGGAAAGTCAGGCGCTGCCATAACTCCAGGGAATGCGATAGGCATCATGATGGAGCGAAGAACCGGCTTTGGGGCGGCTCGTTTCTTCCTCCAGGCATCCGGCAGTGAAAGGCGCCCATGATCCGTCAGCCGCAGCTCGAGTTCTGGTACGAATTCGCCTCCACCTATTCCTATCTCGCGGCCATGCGCATCGAGACGGCCGCCGCGGAGGCGGGCGTCGGGCTCCTGTGGCGCCCGTTCCTGCTCGGGCCCGTTTTCAAGGCGCAGGGGTTGGACACCTCCCCCTTCGCCGCCTATCCGGCCAAGGGGCGCTACATGTGGCGCGACATGGAGCGGGAGGCGGCCCGCTTCGGGCTGCCCTTCTACCGCCCCAAGACCTTCCCCCAGAACGGGCTTCTGGCCGCGCGGGTCGCGTTGGTCGGCGTCGAGCCCGGCTGGACGCCGGCCTTCACCAAGGCCGTGTACACGGCCGAGTTCGGCGAGTGCCGCGACATCGCCGATCCGGCCGTACTGGCGAGCCTCCTGAACGACCTCAACCTCGATGCCGAGGCGGTCCTGACGGAGGCGCAGGGCGAGACCAACAAGATGCGCCTGCGCCGGATGGGCGACGAGGTCCTGTCCCGCGGCCTCTTCGGGGCTCCGACCTTCTTCACCGAGGATGGGGAGATGTTCTGGGGCAACGACCGGCTCGAACAGGCTCTCGACTGGGCGGTCGCCCAGGCGCGGCGCTCGGACTGGCCGGTTTGACCCACGGTCGAGCTGGCTCTCTGTGGACCCCGACGGGATGAGGCCGCGGCGAGACGCCAATCGCCGGCCCCCGTCCGAAATCCTTGCATCCTCACCCACACGCCATGCGCTCCTCTCCCGGGAGCGCGTGTCCCCGTTGGAAAACAAGACGCATGATGTTGATGAAAAACACTGTCGCCGACCAGAAAGGCCGCCTCAAATCGATCCTCGGCGGATCGGCCGGCAACATGGTCGAGTGGTACGACTGGTACGTCTATTCCGCCTTCACGCTCTATTTCGCCCCGATCTTCTTTCCCAAGGGCGATCAGACCGCCCAGCTCCTGAACGCCGCCGCGGTCTTCGCGGTCGGGTTTCTCATGCGCCCCATCGGGGCCTGGATCATGGGCATCTATGCGGACCGGAAGGGCCGCAAGGCCGGCCTGACCCTGTCGGTGACGCTCATGTGCACGGGCTCGCTGATGATCGCCGTCACGCCCGGCTACGAGCGGATCGGCGTGTTCGCCCCGATCGTCCTGGTCCTGGCGCGCCTGCTCCAGGGCATCAGCGTCGGCGGCGAGTACGGGGCCAGCGCCACCTATCTCAGCGAGATGGCAGGCAGGAGCCGGCGCGGCTTCTTCTCGAGCTTCCAGTACGTGACGCTGATCTCGGGCCAGCTCATCGCGCTCGCCGTGCTGCTGATCCTGCAGCTCTTCCTGTCCGAGCAGCAGATCGAGACCTGGGGCTGGCGCATCCCGTTCTTCATCGGCGGCATCCTGGCCGTGCTCGTCTTCTATCTCCGCCGGGGCCTGGCCGAGACGGAATCCTACAAGAACGCGCAGGGCACGCAGGCCGAGGGCACGAAGGCGCCCCGCTCCAGCGGCCTGGCGCTGTTCACGAAGTACCCGCGCGAGGCCTTCACAGTGATCGCGCTCACCGCCGGCGGCACGCTCGCCTTCTATGCCTACACCACCTACCTGCAGAAGTTCCTGGTCAACACCTCGGGCTTCTCCCGCGAGGCGGCGAGCCAGATCACGGCCGCGGCCCTGTTCGTCTTCATGCTGCTGCAGCCGGCGGCCGGCGCCCTGTCGGACCGGATCGGCCGCAAGCCCCTGATGGTGGGCTTCGGCATCCTCGGCGTCCTGTTCACCTACCTGATCTTCTCGACGCTCGCCGGCACGAAGGACCCGTACATGGCCTTCGCCCTCAGCCTGGCGGCCCTCGTGATCGTCACCGGCTACACGTCGATCAACGCGGTGGTGAAGGCCGAGATGTTCCCGGCCCATATTCGGGCGCTCGGCGTCGCGCTGCCCTACGCCATCGCCAACACGGTCTTCGGCGGCACGGCCGAGTACGTGGCGCTGTGGTTCAAGCAGGCCGGGATCGAATACGGCTTCTTCTGGTACGTGACCGCCATGATCGCCGTCTCGCTCGTCGTCTACCTGCGCATGCGGGACACCCGCCAGCACAGCCTGATCCACGAGGATTGAGAAACGGCTCGCCGGCCTCGGCCGATCCATTCGCACCCCCGCTTCCCTGAAGCGGGGGTGATTGTTTCGGGCCCCGCCTGCCGCGGCGGGCCTGTCCGATCCCTCCTAAGGGCAGTTCCGGCGCGGCGGAAATATGAGATTCTAACCCCCAAGCGAGACTCGCGGTCGGGCTGACCCGTGGGCGACAAGAACGCCGACACAGGGAGGTATCCATGACTTCGCAACGCCATGCACCGGGCGGGAACCGCGCTGTCCTGTCCAGACGCAGTCTCATCACGGCCATGGGAGCAGGGGCCTTGGGAGCTGGGGCCTTGGGGGCGGGCTCCGGCCGCGCCCTGGCCCAGGCTCCCGCGCAGCCGCCCAGCACCGTGACCAATCCCCCGCGCGACTTCAGCCCCCGGGGCGCCCCCACCACCTATTTCACCGACCCGGACGTGATCACGGTCGATCCGCTCTTCAACCAATACGCCCAGCCCAACAGCGCCATCACCCGCCTGTGGACCGGAACGCTCTGGGCCGAGGGGCCGGCCTGGAACGCCCAGGGGCGCTATCTCGTGTGGAGCGACATCCCCAACAACCGCCAGATGCGCTGGCTGGAGGACGACGGCCGCGTGAGCGTGTTCCGCCTGCCGTCGAACAACTCCAACGGCAACAGCTTCGACTTCCAGGGCCGCCAGCTCTCCTGCGAGCACCTCACCCGGCGCGTCGTCCGCTACGAGCTCGACGGCTCCGTCACGGTGCTGGCCGATTCCTTCGAGGGCAAGCGCCTCAACTCGCCCAACGACGTGGTGGCCCACCCCGACGGCAGCTACTGGTTCACGGACCCGCCCTATGGCGGCCAGCTCTACGAGGGCGCGCCCGACGTGCAGGGCGGGCCGAGCAATGCGGGCGGGCGGCTCAACCCGAGGCTCGGCCAGGCGGCCGGCATCGGCACGGCCCGGCGCGAGCTGCCGACGAACTGCTACCGGATCGACCCGAGCGGCCGCGTCGACCTGGTGGTCACGGAGGACCAGGTTCCCGATCCGAACGGGCTGTGCTTCTCGCCCGACTACAAGCGGCTCTACGTGGCGAGCACGGGCAAGGGCCCGGGCGACACGGGGCCGGGCGGCAAGGGCGACATCCACGTCTTCGACGTGGGCACCGACAACCGGCTCTCCAACCGCCGGCTGTTCTCGGACTGCGTGATCGACGGGGTGAAATGCGGGCCCGACGGGCTGCGCTGCGACGTGGACGGCAATCTCTGGGCCTCGAGCAATGCCGGCCGGGCGGTCGGCTACAACGGGGTCACCGTCTGGACCCCGGAGGGCAAGCTCATCGGGCGCATCCGCCTGCCCGAGGTGTGCGGCAACATCTGCTTCGGCGGGCCCAAGCGCAACCGTCTGTTCATGGCCGCGAGCCAGTCGCTCTACGCGGTCTACGTGAACACGCAGGGGGGCGGGCCCGGCTGAGGAGCCGGGCCGCCGCCGCGGGATCCGCGCAAATCCTTGAAAGTCTTGTGATCCGGGGCCACATGGGATACAAGAACCCCCATCCGACAGGACATTGACGGTTTATCAAGCGTAGGGCGCGTGTTCCGCGCCCTTGTGGCGTCCCGAAAAGTCTTGACGGATCAAGCGTTTCCATCCGTCGATGATACGCCGGCCCGCTCAGGAGAGCGGCATGCCCTGGACATGGCCCTAAAAGGGGCGTCCTCGGGCAGCGGCGGCTGGAAACGGCCCGTTAACACGAGCCGCCGGCGTTGCCCCTTTGAACGAGGGCCATTCAGGAGAACCTATGTCTGCAGCTTTGCAACAGCCGAGCCGTGAAGATTTCGCGGCCCTGCTCGAAGAATCCTTCCGCACCTCCGAGATCAGCGAAGGCTCGGTCGTGAAGGGCAAGGTGGTCGCGATCGAAAAGGACGTCGCGGTCATCGATATCGGGGCCAAGACCGAAGGTCGCGTCGCCCTGAAGGAATTTGCCGGCCCGAACCGCGACCAGACGGTCAATGTCGGTGACGAGGTCGAGGTCTATGTCGAGCGCATCGAGAATGCGCTGGGCGAGGCCGTCATCTCCCGTGACAAGGCCCGCCGCGAAGAGTCGTGGGTGAAGCTCGAGAAGGCCTTCGAGGCCGGCGAGCGCGTCAACGGCACCATCTTCAACCAGGTCAAGGGCGGCTACACGGTCGATCTCGACGGCGCCGTGGCGTTCCTGCCCCGCTCGCAGGTCGATATCCGCCCGGTGCGCGACGTCACCCCGCTCATGGGCGTGGCTCAGCCGTTCCAGATCCTCAAGATGGATCGCCGCCGCGGCAACATCGTCGTGTCGCGCCGTACGGTTCTCGAGGAGAGCCGCGCCGAGCAGCGTTCCGAGCTCGTGGCCAACCTCGAAGAGGGTCAGGTCATCGACGGCGTGGTCAAGAACATCACCGAGTACGGTGCGTTCGTTGACCTCGGCGGCATCGACGGCCTGCTGCACGTCACCGACATGGCATGGCGCCGCGTCAATCATCCGTCCGAGGTCGTAACCATCGGCCAGACGGTGAAGGTGAAGATCATCAAGATCAACCACGAGACGCACCGCATCTCGCTGGGCATCAAGCAGCTGCTGGCCGATCCGTGGGAAGGCATCGCCGCCCGCTATCCGGTCGGCGCCAAGCTGAAGGGCCGCGTCACGAACATCACCGATTACGGTGCGTTCGTCGAGCTCGAGCCCGGCATCGAAGGCCTGATCCACGTCTCCGAGATGTCCTGGACGAAGAAGAACGTCCACCCGGGCAAGATCATCTCCACCTCTCAGGAGGTCGAGGTCGTGATCCTCGAGGTCGACCAGGTGAAGCGCCGCATCTCGCTGGGCCTGAAGCAGACGCTCCAGAACCCGTGGGAGGCCTTCGCCGAGAAGCACCCGGTCGGCACAGAGGTCGAAGGCGAGGTCAAGAACAAGACCGAATTCGGTCTGTTCATCGGTCTCGAGAACGACGTCGACGGCATGGTCCACCTCTCGGACCTCGACTGGAACCGTCCGGGCGAGCAGGTCATCGACGACTTCAAGAAGGGCGACGTCGTGCGCGCCCAGGTTCTCGACGTGGATGTCGAGAAGGAGCGCATCTCGCTCGGCATCAAGCAGCTTGCGGGCGATCCCTTCGCCGAAGCCGGCGAGATCAAGAAGGGCCAGATCGTCACCTGCGAGGTTCTCGAGGTGAAGGACGGCGGCCTGGAGGTGAAGATCGTCGACACCGACCTCACCACCTTCATCAAGCGCAACGAGCTCGCTCGTGACCGCGCCGACCAGCGCCCCGAGCGCTTCGCCCCCGGCGAGAAGCTCGATGCCCGCGTCACGCAGTTCGACCGCAAGGCCCGCCGCGTCACCGTCTCCATCAAGGCCCTCGAGGTCGCCGAGGAGAAGGAGGCCATGGCCCAGTACGGCTCGACCGATTCGGGCGCGTCGCTCGGCGACATCCTGGGTGCCGCCCTCAAGGCCCGCACCGACAAGAAGTAATCGGCCTCCGCACGTCGGAGACGGATGGATCCCCGGGCTGAAAAGCCCGGGGATTTTTTTGTTTGCGAGCTCAGCTCGACCTGGCATCACCGGCCTTGTGCCGGTGATCCCGATCCGGAAACCGCGGCGCTTCACGTCACCGGGATGGCCGGGACACGCCCGGCCATGACCAGGGAGGCGCCGGCCCGGGAGCTTGGGTCTGTCTTCGGGCCCGCTATCCCGAGCCGATTTTTGTTGGCCATCTCCCTTTCTGCCCTATCTGCTTGCGCGCGGAGGCATTTTCAGCCACGGCGGATTCACGTTCGCCACCTGGAAATTGCGTCCGAAGCGCTCTAGGGTGCTGCCCTTCTCATCCGACCTGGAACCAGCAAGAGACGAATCGATGTCCATCGATGCCGAAGCCATCGCCGACCGCCGCCGTCTGCGCCGCAAGCTGTCCTTCTGGCGCGTCGCCGGATTTTCCGGCCTGATCGCCGCCGTGGCCGCCCTCGGCTACGCCGCCGCGGACCGGGCGGGCTACGGGGCGATCCAGAGCCAGATCGCGCGGATCTCCGTCGACGGCGTGATCACCGGCAACCAGCGCCTGGCCGACCTGATGCAGCGCGTGGGCGATTCGAGCGCGGTCTCCGGCGTCGTGATCTCCATCAACAGCCCCGGCGGCACCACGACGGGCTCCGAGGAGCTCTACCGCAATATCCGCCGGCTCAGCGAGAAGAAGCCCGTGGTCACCTTCGTGGACGGCACGGCGGCGTCCGGCGGCTACATCACGGCGATCGCCACCGACTACATCGTCGCCCGCGAGACCTCGCTCGTCGGCTCCATCGGGGTGCTGTTCCAGTATCCCGACCTGTCCGGCCTCATGGGCCAGGTCGGCGTGAAGCTGGAGGAGGTGAAATCCTCGCCGCTCAAGGCGGAGCCGAGCCCGTTCAAGCCGACCTCGCCCGAGGCCCGCGCGGCCATGCAGGCGGTGGTCAACGACACCTATGACTGGTTCAAGGCTCTGGTGCGCGAGCGTCGCCGGCTCAACGAGGGCGAGCTGGCTGCGGCCTCCACCGGCCAGGTCTTCAGCGGCCGTCAGGGCGTGCCCATGAAGCTCGTCGACAGGATCGGCGGCGAGCGCGACGCGGTCGCCTGGCTGGAGCAGAACAAGGGTGTTGCCAAGGATCTGCCGATTCGCGACTGGAAGCCGAGCAGCGACCGGGATCTCTCCCTCTTCGCCATGAGCGCGACGGTTGCCGACCTCTTCGGATTCGAGCGCGTGGCCGAAACCTTACGCAGGACATCGTCCCATGCCGAGATTGCGCAACTTGACGGCCTCCTGGCTGTCTGGCAACCTTCGGAAAAATAAAGCAACGTCAAAGATATAGCCACTCCATGATCAAATCCGAACTGGTGCTCAAGATCGCCGAGCAGAACCCGCATCTCTATCAGCGCGACGTCGAGAAGATCGTGAACGCCATCCTCGATACGATCGCGGACGCGCTCGCCAGAGGCGATCGGGTCGAGCTGCGCGGCTTCGGTGCGTTCTCGGTGAAGAAGCGCGATGCCCGTACGGGCCGCAACCCGCGCACGGGTGCGGCCGTTTCCATCTCCGAAAAGGTCGTTCCCGTCTTCAAGACGGGCAAGGAAATGCGGCAGCGGCTCAATGCTCCGGCCCCGAAGGTGCTCAAGGCCGCGGCCGCGCAGTGAGCTCTGCCCACGGTCCTTGTCCATGATCCTTGAAGTCATTCCTGAGAGGTGTTCGTGATTCGCTTCCTGAAGGCGCTCATTCTCCTGCCGGTGGCCATCCTGGTCGTTCTGCTCGCGGTCGCGAACCGCGCGCCGGTCACGCTGTCGCTCGACCCGTTCTCGCAGGAGGCGCCGGAATTCGCCACGCAGCTGCCCCTGTTCGCCGTGATCTTCGCGGCCGTCATGCTCGGCGTGATCATCGGCGGCACCGCGAGCTGGCTCGCCCAGGGCAAGAACCGTCGCAAGGGACGTCAGTCGCGCCGCGAAGCGCGCCAGCTGCGCTATGAGGCCGAGCGCCTCAAGTCGCAGGGCGCTTCGGGCAACACGCTGCCGGCCACGGTGCCCTCGTCCCCCGGCCCCAGGTTCTAAGACAGTTCCATGCGCGTCGTATCCTCCGCCGAGATCGATCGGGTCCTGTCCTTTCCTGCCCTGATCGATGCCCTCGCCGAGGCCTTTCGCGGCGACATGGTGACGCCGGTGCGCCATCACCACGAGATCGAGCGGCCGGGCGCCCACGGCACGCTCCTGCTCATGCCGTCCTGGACCGGCCCCGCCATGCGGGACGGGTTCGTCGGCGTGAAGATCGTGTCGGTCTTTCCCGAGAACGGCGCCAGGGGCCTGCCCAGCGTGATGGGCTCCTATCTCCTGATGGACGGCGCCACCGGCGCGCCCGTCTCGGTGCTCGACGGAACCCGCCTGACGGTTTGGCGCACCGCCGCCGCCTCCGCGCTGGCGGCCCGCCATCTGGCGCGCCAGGATGCCGGCCGCATGGTGATGGTCGGGGCAGGCGCGCTCGCGCCGTTCCTGATCCGCGCCCATCTGAGCCAGCGCCCGATCCGCGAGGTGGCGCTCTGGAACCGCAACGACGCCAAGGCCAGGAGCCTTGCCGACGAGCTGGCCCGCGAGGGACTGCCCGTCACCGCCGTCACGGATCTGGAGGCCGCTGTGCGGCAGGCCGATCTCGTCTCCTGCGCGACGCTCTCGACCGCCCCGATCGTCAAGGGGGGCTGGCTGAAGCAGGGCGCGCATCTCGATCTCGTGGGCGCGTTCAACCTGAAGATGCGCGAGGCCGACGACGAGGCCCTGCGGCGTGCGCAGGTCTATATCGACACGCCGGCCGCCAAGACCGAGGGCGGCGACGTGGCCGTTGCGCTCCAGAGCGGCGCCATCGCTGAAAGCCACATCCGCGGCACCCTGGCGGATCTGTGCCGGAACGCGCCCCCTCGCGACCGCGAGGCCGTCACGGCGTTCAAATCCGTGGGTGCGGCGCTGGAGGATCTGGCTGCGGCGATGCTGGTGTGGCGCTCGCTGAAAAGCGTTGTAAAATAGCCCTTATGGATAACCTGATCAAAATCTGCGGGCTCTCCACGCCCGAAACCCTCGATGTCGCCCTCGGAGCAGGCGCCGACATGGTGGGCTTCGTGCGCTTCCCCAAGAGCCCCCGCCATGTCAGCCTGGATCTCGGGCACCGTCTCTCGATCCAGGCCCGTGGCCGCGCCCAGCGGGTGGTGCTGCTGGTCGATCCGACCGACGAGGCCATCGCGCAGGCCATCGAGGCGCTCAACCCCGACCTGATCCAGCTGCATGGCGGCGAGACGCCCGAGCGCGTCGCCGAGATCCGCTCGATGGTCAAACGGCCGGTCATGAAGGCGGTCGGCATCGCGCAGGCGTCGGATCTGCGGGCGCTTCACCCCTATGCCGGCGGCGTCGACCACATCCTGCTCGACGCCAAGCCGCCCCGCACGCCCGAGGCCCTGCCCGGCGGCAACGGGATCTCGTTCGACTGGCGGCTCCTGAACGGACTTGACCCCAGACTTTCCTTCATGCTGTCAGGAGGGCTCAACCCCGACAACGTGGCGGAGGCGATCCGGCTCACGAAGCCGCAGGCCGTCGACGTGTCGTCCGGGGTGGAAAGCGGTCCGGGCCTCAAGGATCCGG
>NZ_JAMXFI010000065.1:4264-44327 GCF_025460875.1 Microvirga yunnanensis | reverse complement strand
GGCACGATCAAGGCGAACTTCCCGACCCGGATCTCGTTCCAGGTGACCTCGAAGATCGACAGCCGCACGATCCTGGGCGAGATGGGGGCCGAGCAGCTCTTGGGCCAGGGCGACATGCTGTACATGGCCGGCGGCGGGCGGATCACGCGCGTGCACGGGCCGTTCTGCTCGGACGAGGAGGTGGAGAAGGTGGTGGCGCATCTCAAGCGCCAGGGCCGGCCGCAGTACCTGGAGGCGGTCACGGCCGAGGAGGACGAGGGCGGCGGGGCGGCGGCCGACGCGCCGGTGTTCGACCAGGGCGAGTTCGGGGCGCCGGGCGGGGACCTGTACGACCAGGCGGTGGCCGTGGTGCTGCGCGACAAGAAGGCCTCGACGAGCTACATCCAGCGCCGGCTCCAGATCGGCTACAACCGCGCCGCCTCGCTCATGGAGCGCATGGAAAACGAGGGCATCGTCGGCCCCGCAAACCATGCCGGGAAACGCGAGATTCTGCTTGAAACTCCGGGCATGGGAGAGGATTAAGGCGGTCTCGGAACCTTGGCCGCGGCCCTGCGTCGTTCCTGGGCCATTCCCAATGGCCGGGCAGCGTCCATGATGATGGTCCGAAGGAGACCGATTCGGATGCGTCCCGTCCTTCTTGCCGGCCTGGTGACGGCGCTCTCCGCGGGCGCCTGGCCGGCCATGGGCCAGACCTTTCCGATCGACCTGATCCTCCCGCCCGTCCGTCCGGCGAGCCAGGGCTTCGGCCCGTCGCTCCCGCACCTGCCGACCGCCTCGTTCCACCGGGCGATCCCTGTCGTGGCCGAGACCCAGCCGTCCCGCCCGGTCATTCCGAGGCCGGCCAATGCGGAACAGGTTCTGGCCGTCACCGCGCCGCTCCCGCCGAGCCGGCCCGCGACGGCGGAGCCCCACCAGACGCCGGAACCGCGGCCGGTCGCGGTCGCTTCCCGGCCCATCGTCGCCGCGGCGACGCCCGTGGCCCTGCGCCAGCCGCTGCCGAACGGCGAGGTGGTGGCGCGGGCCAATGCCTATTTCACGAACCTGACCACCCTGGTGGCCGATTTCACCCAGGTGGGCGGCGACGGGCGCCGGCTGGGCGGCACCCTCTATCTCCAGCGCCCCGGCCGGGTGCGGTTCGAGTACGATCCGCCGGCCACCCTCGAGGTGATCGCCGACGGGCGATCGGTCGCCGTGCGAGACCGCAAGCTCGCGACGCAGGACCTCTATTCCATCTCCCAGACGCCGCTGAAATTCCTCCTGCGCGAGCAGGTCAATCTCGGCCAGGACATTCGGATCACGGGCATCGCCAACGACGGCGACGGCGTGCGCATCAGCCTTGAGGATTCCTCGACGCTCGGCGGCACCTCGCGGATCGTCCTGGTGTTCGACAGCCAGGTGGAGACCCTGAACCAGTGGCGCATCGTCGACGCGCAGGGCTTCCAGACGGTGGTGATGCTCGGCAGGAGCGAGCGCGGCCGCCGGATCGACCAGGATCTGTTCAAGATCCAGTACGACATCCTGGTCGGCGGGAATAAGTAGCGAGCGCCATCGGGGATGATACCCTCGGAGACGACACCCTTCCACGTCATGCTTCCACGTCATGGCCGGGCTTGTCCCGGCCATCCCGATCGTTTGGGGCGCGGCGCTCTTCCGACCGAGATCACCGGGACAAGCCCGGTGATGACGAGAGGAGTCGGGATTGATGACCGGTCCGCCACCGGAACGGCGACACCGCGCTTCCCTCCGGGGCGAATCTGTCGTAGCCGAAGGGGATCTTCCGAAGGGCCTCCTCCCGTGCAACTGACTGTCTCGACCTGGAACATCAATTCCGTTCGCCTGCGCCTCGACCAGGTGGGCCGCTTCCTGAAGGAGCGCCGCCCCGACATCCTATGCCTGCAGGAGACCAAATGCCCGAACGACAAGCTTCCCCTGAAGGACCTGCAGGCCTTCGGCTATCCCTTCGTGGTCCATATGGGCCAGAAGGGCTATAACGGGGTCGCGATCCTGTCCCGCTATCCGTTCTCCGAGACGAGCGTGATGGAGATGTGCGGACGCCAGGACGCGCGCCACATCACCGTCACCCTGAGCCGGGAGGCCAAGGCGGCGGCCGGCCTGACGATCCATAACTTCTACGTGCCGGCCGGCGGCGACATCCCGGATCCGGAGCTCAACGAGAAATTCCGTCACAAGCTCGACTTCATGGCCGAGATGCGCTCCTGGGGCGGGCGCGCGAAGCCGACCGCGGGTCCGGCCATTCTCGTGGGCGATCTCAACGTGGCGCCCCTCGAGCACGACGTCTGGAGCCACAAGCAGCTCCTCGACGTGGTGAGCCACACCCCGGTCGAGACCGAGGCCCTGGAGGAGCTGCGCCAGGAGGCGGAGTGGATCGACGCCATGCGGGTCCTGCGACCCGAGCCCGAAAAGATCTATTCATGGTGGAGCTACCGCTCGCCCGACTGGGCGGCCGCCGACAAGGGCCGCCGGCTCGACCATGTCTGGCTGTCGAAGGGCATGGCCGGCACCCTGCGCTCCATCGACGTCACCCGCGAGACCCGCGGCTGGGAGCGTCCCTCGGACCACGCCCCCGTGACGGCCGTGCTGGAGCTGTAAAAAGCCGCCCTGCCCGTGGCTCCTTGACACCTTTTTAACCGCTTTTTGCGAAGGCTTGTGCACGATTTTCCTAAGGTAAATACCCGTGCAGTTCCTCGCCAACCGGAAGCTTTCCCATCTCACCACGGCCGCCATGGTGGCGTTCGTCGTGCTGACCGCCGCCGCGCTGTTCGCGGTTGTCGCCCTTCAGACCCGCCAGGACGTGGAGACCAAGGCGCTCGCCCAGCTCCAGTCCAACGTGCGCACCTTCGTGGGCATCCTGCGCGGCTCCATCGACAGCCTGAGCGTGAAGAAGGACGCCGCCGGGGCGGTCACGGGCATCACGGTGAACGACGACGCGGTGTTCTACAGCGACGAGCTCGCCGACCGCATCGCGGAGGCCACGCAGGCCCCGGCCACCCTGTTCGTGAAGGACAAGGCCAGCGGCAACTTCATCCGCCGGGCCACCAACATGCGCAATCCCGACGGGTCCCGCGCGGTCGGAACCGCCATGGACCGCAACGGCGTCGTCTTCCCGATCGTGTCGGCCGGCGGCACCTATGTGGGCAAGGCCTCCATCCTGGGAGCCGACTATCTCCTGGTGAACCTGCCGGTCTTCGGCCAGTCCGGACAGGTGCTGGGCGTGCTCGGCAGCGGATTCCAGGTGACGGCCCTCGAAGCCTCGGCGAACCGGCTCATGTGGCAGATGGGACTGGTCTCCCTGGCGGCCGTCCTGGTGCTGACCCTGGCCGCAGTCCTGTCCGGCCGGATGCTCTTCCGCCCGATCCCGAAGCTCGCGGAGGCCATGAAGAGCCTGGCCCATGGCGAGACCGCCCTGACGGTGCCCTACCTGGCGGCCCGGAACGAGATCGGCGAGATGGCCCGCGCCGTGGAGATCTTCCGCGAGAACGCGGCCGAGCGGCAGCGGCTCTCCGTCGAGCAGGCCGCCGAGAGCGGCGCGAAGATGCAGCGCGCCCTCAAGCTGGACGAGCTGACCCGCCGGTTCGAGGCCAATGTCTCGGCCCTGACCCAGGGGCTCGCCACCGCGGCCACGGAAATGGAGGCGACCGCCCAGACCATGACGAGCACGGCCGACCGCACCAACCGGCAATCCGTCAGCGTGGCGGCGGCCGCCGAGCAGACCTCGAGCAGCGTGCAGACCGTCGCGGCGGCCACCGAGGAGATGTCGATCTCGATCCGGGAGATCGCTCGGCAGGTCCATCAATCGTCCCAGATCTCCTTCGAGGCGGTCGAGAGCGCCAAGCGCACCAACGGCATCGTGCAGGCCCTCTCCAGCAGCGCCGAGCGCATCGGCGACGTGATCACCCTGATCAACAACCTGGCCGCCCAGACCAACCTGCTGGCGCTCAACGCCACCATCGAGGCGGCCCGCGCGGGCGAGGCCGGCAAGGGCTTCGCGGTCGTGGCCTCGGAGGTGAAGAACCTCGCGACCCAGACGGCCAAGGCCACGGACGAGATCGGCTCGCAGATCGCCCAGATCCAGGGCGCCACCCAGGAGGCCGTGGGGGCGATCCACGGCATCCAGACCATCATCGACCAGATCTCGGCCATCTCGACCGGGATCGCGGCCGCCATGGAGGAACAGGGCGCCACCACGGGGGAGATCTCCCGCAGCGTCCAGGAGGCCGCCCGCGGCACCGGCCAGGTGACGGACTCGATCGAGAGCGTGAAGCACGGGGCCGGCGAGACGGGGGCTGCGGCCACCCAGGTCCTGGGCGCCGCCCACGAGCTCGCCCGCTACGCGGAGAACCTGAGCCGCGAGGTCGACGTCTTCCTGAGCGACGTCAAGGCGGCGTAAGGGGCCTTCCCTTACGTCTCGTCCGGCGCCTTCGGGGGAATCTCCCCGCCGTCGATGGCGATGAGCTGCTGGCGAACGCGCTCCAGGCCCTCCGTGAGGCGGGCGAGCTCGTCCGCCATCGCGTCCTGGATGGCCGCGGCCGCGTCCGGGAACTCCTCCAGCACCCGGCGCATGAGGCTCGGGGTGACCCGGATGACGGCTGAGGGCTCGCGGGCCGTGGCGGTGGCGCGGCGCTCGATGCGGGCGAACAGGGCCGCCTGCCCGATCAGGGCGCCGGGACCGGCCAGGAAGACCTCGGGCGAGCCGTCGTCCTTGGCGTCGAGCGCGATGGCGCCGCGGCTCACCACGTAGCCGCCGTCCGAGCGATCACCCTTCTTGAACAGCACGTCGCCTTCCCGGTAGGTCCGGCTCTCCGACGCGAAGGCCACGAGGCGCAGGGCGTCGCGCTCCAGCAGGTTGAACAGCGGAGCCCGGCTGAGCGTGGCGATGTCGTCGTCGAGCGCCATGTCCGGTCAGGGAATCAGCTTGTAGCCGCCGGGCTCGGTGACCAGGATGCTGGCATTGGACGGGTCCGACTCGATCTTCTGGCGCAGGCGGTAGATATGCGTTTCCAGGGTGTGGGTGGTGACGTTGGAATTGTAGCCCCACACCTCCGTGAGCAGGGTGTCGCGTCCGACCACGGACTGGCCGGCCCGGTAGAGGTAGCGCAGGATCGCGGTTTCCTTTTCCGTCAGCTTGAGCTTGGAGCCCTTGTCGGTGGTGAGCAGCTTCGAGCCCGGGCGGAAGATGTAGGGCCCGATCTGGAACACCGCATCCTCGCTCGCCTCGTACTGCCGAAGCTGCGCCCGGATGCGGGCGAGCAGCACGGCGAATTTGAACGGCTTGACCACGTAGTCGTTCGCCCCCGCCTCGAGGCCCATCACGGTGTCGCTGTCCGATCCCTGGGCGGTGAGCATGATGATCGGGCTGCGGAAGCCGTTCTGGCGCATGACCTTGACCGCCTCGCGCCCGTCCATGTCCGGCAGGCCCACATCCATGATGGCAAGATCGATCCGGTCCCCTTTCACCGCATCGATGGCGCCCGTGGCGGTCTCGGCGGTCGCAACCTGAAACTCGTCATAGAATCCGAGCTGTTCGGCTAGGGTGTCGCGCAGGTCCTGATCGTCATCGACGACGAGGAGGCGGCTGGCATTCGACATCTCAAACCCTTCAACACGATGGACTGCGAAAGTCGCGAGAGCGGTCTTCAAACAGCGAAGAACCCGGACATGCCCGGGCCGGTTCATTCGCCTCCTGTCACCGCTCATGATCCGGATCGAAAATCGCCGCCTGACGCGAGAGCATCGTTCGGCAAACCGGGTTCAGGTTCTCGACGATGCGCCCGTCGGCGCGAGCCTTGAGCTTTGGATCATGCTCGATGCATAAGAGTAGTCATTCCCAGCTTGACAACAAGAGGGACCTTCCGTCCCTTCCACTGCCCATGAAACCGTCTCGCGTCAATGTCATCCGCGTGTTCCGCTCCCCGCTCGACCACTGTCGTGGGCGTCTCGAAGCCGGCAACCTCGTCGTGCCCTGTGCGCTGGGCCGCTCCGGAACGCGCCGGGCCAAGCGCGAGGGCGACGGCGCCTCGCCGGTCGGGCGGTTCCGGATCCTGCAGGGCTTCTACCGCCCTGATCACGGCCCGCGCCCCAGGACGGGCTTGGCCCTGAGGTGCATCCGCCCCGCCGACGGCTGGTCGGACGACGTGCGGGACCGGCGCTATAACCGCCTCGTCCCCCTGCCCTGCCCGACCGGCCACGAGAGGATGTGGCGGGACGACCATCTCTACGACGTGGTGCTCGACATCGCGTGGAACCGCGGCCCGGTCGTGAAGGGCCGCGGCAGCGCCATCTTCCTCCACCTCGCCCGCCCGGGATTCCTGCCCACGGAGGGCTGCGTGGCCGTCGAGCGTCGCATGATCCGCCGCCTCATGGAGCGGATCGGGCCGCACACGCGCATCGAGATCGTGGGGTGAGCCCGGTCAACCTCCCGTCATGGGCTCGCTTGTCCCGGCCGCCCCGATCACTGAGGCACGGGGCTGTCCGGATCGGGATCACCGGCACGAGGCCGGTGATGACGTCGAGGATTGGACCCTCACCCGGCCAGGCTCTCATAGAACCCCTCCGGACCCTCGATCTCGCGGATTCTGCCCCGGTCGATGAGGAGGAAGCGGGTCCCGACGGTTTTCACGAAGCTCCGGTCGTGGGACACCACGATGCAGGTGGCCTGCGTCTCGAGGATCTACGCCTCCAACTGCTCGCGGCCCGGGATGTCCACGTGGTTGGTGGGCTCGTCCATGAGATAGACGTTGGGCGCGGACAGGCGCAACGCCAGGAGGCCGAGCCGCGCCTTCTGGCCCGGTGACAATCGGGCGATGGGAAGACCCTGCCGGTCGATGGAGAAGCCCGCCTCCGCCAGCACGGCGCGGCTGCGCTGATCGCCGAGGCGGAAGCGCGACGGGATGAAGTCGTGCGCCGTGCTCCCGTCGGGCAATTGTCCCATGTCCTGGTCCACGTAGCCGAGCGCGAGGCTCGGGCTCGTGCGGATTCCCGGAAGGCCCTCCGGCCGGGTCATCGCCGCGTTCAGCAGCCGGACGAACTGCGACTTGCCGGCACCGTTGCGGCCGAGCACCACGACACGGTCGCCCTGCGCCACGGCGAGCTTCGGAATCGTGAACAGCCGCCTCCCGTCCGGGGCCTGGACGTCGACGTTCTCCACCGCCACGAGCACCCGCGCATGGGTGCCCCGGTTGCCGAGCCGGATCTCGCCCGGCCGCTCCCGGTGCAGGGAGCGTGCGCTCTGCTCCAGCGCGTCGGCCCGGCGCCGGATCTGGGCTGATTTCACCTGCGCGGCATCGCTGCCGCTGTTGATGCCCACGTTGCGCAGTTCCTGGGCGCTCTCGCGCAGGCGCTTGACCTCGCGCAGGGTCTTGTCGCGCTGCGTCTTGGCGGCCGCGTCGTGCTCCTCGAGCAGGGCGCGGGCGCGCCGGTAGGGATGCGCGAAGGCGACGGATTCCCCGGGCCGCAGGAACAGGGTCTTGGTCGTGCAGGCATCGAGCAAGTCGCGGTCGTGGCTCGCCACCACGATCGGGGCGGTGAAACCCGCCAGGTTGATCCAGGCTTCCAGGGTAAAGAGCTTTTCGAGATCGAGATGGTTCGTGGGCTCGTCGAGGAGGAGAAGGTCGGGCTCGGCGATCCACGCGCGGGCGATCAGCGCGAGCCGCTGCCAGCCGCCGCTCAGCGCCCGCATGGGCCGGGTGCGCAGATCGGCCGGGGCGTCGAATTCGTCGAGCACCATGTCGACGCGCCAGTCCTGGCTCGCGCGCTCGCCCGCCGGCAGGGCCCTTAGCAGCACGTCGTGCAGCGACAGGTCGGCGAGACCGGCGGGAACGTCCTGCTCGACAAGGGCGACGCGCAGGCCGCGCGGGCGCACGATGTCGCCCTCGGTCGGCTCGGTGAGGCCGGCGAGGCATTTCAGAAGGGTCGATTTTCCGGCCCCGTTGGCGGCCACGAGGCCGATGCGGTCGCCCTGGCCGATGACGAGGTTCAGGTTCCGGAACAGGGGGTTTGGGCGACGACGGTGACATTGCGAAGGCTCAGGGAGGCCATGGGAGGATCTCACGGGTGCGACGCGCCGGGGCGAAGGCCCTCGAAACGCGAACAATCTGGAACGTGTCAGACGCGCCGGATCCTTGCAGAGCCACGGACGCGGGTGAGCCGTTCAGAGCTGACCGGAGTGAGATGAGGACGGAGAAAAGCCGTCAGATCAGCTCGATGGCCGGCCCTGCAACAAGCTGCTGCAGGGCGTGCCCGGGGCCGAACGTGCGTTGATGCATCGCTTCAATCATGCAGCCCTCCCCGGTTCGACATGGTGGATCGAGACAAGAAGCTTAACCGGAAATGGCCGCGGCTGCAATCTCGGATGCCGGCCGGCGCTTGACGAAGTCCACGAAGGCGCGCAGGGGCGCGGGCATGTGGCGGCGGCTCGGGTAATAGAGGAAGGGTCCGGAAAAGGGCTGCTGCCAATCCTCCAGCACCGGCTCGAGGGCGCCGCTCGCGAACTCGTTCTCCAGAAACCCCGCGAAGGTGGCGATCAGCCCGAGGCCCTGCAGGGCGGCGGCGATCTCCAGGTCGATGCTGTTGGCAATGACCCGGGCGGTGGGCGTGATCTTCACGACCTCGCCGTCGCGCTCGAACTCCCAGGGATGCATGATGCCGCTGGCGAAGCGGTGCCGGATGCAGGCGTGGTTCAGGATGTCCCTCGGGTGCGAGGGCCGTCCGTGGGCGGCGAAATAGGCCGGCGCCCCCGCCACCGCGAAGCGCTGGCTGCGCGGACCGATCGGCACGGCGATCATGTCCTTCTCCAGCCGCTCGTCATAGCGGATCCCGGCGTCGAATCCCGCCGCCAGCACGTCGACGAAGCTGTCGTCGGTGGCGACCTCCAGGGTAATGCCGGAATGGGTGGCGAGAAACGGCCCGATGAGTCGCGGCAGCACGAGACGGGCCACGGCCGTGGGGACGTTGAGCCGCAAGGTGCCGGTGGGCGAATCGCGAAAGCCGTTCACTGCATCGAGGGCGGCCGCGACCTCGCTCAAGGCGGGTCCCAGGCGTTCCAGGAGGCGCTGGCCGGCCTCGGTCGGCGTGACGCTGCGGGTGGTCCGGTTGAGCAGGCGCACGCCGAGCCGCGCCTCCAGCCGGCGCAGGGCTTCGCTCAGGGACGAGGCCGAGACGCCGCGCAGCCGCGCCACGCTGCGGAAGCTGCGCGCCCGCGCGACCGCCGCGAAGGCTTCGAGATCCGCCAGATCCACATCGCTCATTGTTCGAAAATCCAAACAGCCTGTTCCGGTTATGCCGGATTATCGCACGAACTGGAAGCAGGCATGATCCGTTCATGCCGGCAAGACCCGCCGGCCGCCATTTTCAGGAGATCAGACAATGCAACAGCGCCATCTAGGAAAAACCGGTCCCTCCGTATCGGCCCTCGGCCTCGGCTGCATGGGGATGTCCGGCATGTACGGACCGGCGGATCGGGCCGAGAGCATCGCCACGATCCATGCGGCGCTCGACGCCGGCATCACCCTGCTCGACACGGGCGACTTCTACGGCATGGGCCACAACGAGATGCTGATCGGCGAGGCCCTCCAGGCCCGCAACCGGGACCGGGCCCTGATCAGCGTCAAGTTCGGCGCCATGCGCGAGCCGTCCGGCGCCTGGCTCGGCTACGATGCCCGGCCGCAGGCGGTCAAAAGCTTCCTCGCCTATACGCTGCAGCGCCTGAGGGTCGATCATATCGACATCTACCGCCCCGCACGGCTCGATCCGAACGTGCCGATCGAGGAGACCATCGGGGCCATCGCCGACATGGTGAAGGCCGGCTATGTGCGCCATATCGGCCTGTCCGAGGGCGGCGCCGACACGATCCGCCGGGCGGCGGCCGTGCATCCGATCTGCGACCTGCAGATCGAGTATTCCCTCATCTCCCGGGGCATCGAGGACGCGATCCTGCCCGCCTGCCGCGCACTCGGTATCGGCCTCACGGCCTATGGGGTGCTCTCCCGCGGGCTGATCAGCGGCCATTGGAGCAAGGGTCAGGCGGGCGCCGGCGATTTCCGCGCCCATAGCCCGCGCTTCCAGGACGGCAACGTGGAGCGGAACCTGGCGCTGGTGGAGGCGCTCAAGGGCGTGGCGGAGGCCAAGGGCGTCAGCGTGGCGCAGATCGCCATCGCCTGGGTGGCCGCCCAGGGCGATGACATCGTGCCGCTCGTCGGCGCCCGACGCCGGGATCGGTTGCAGGAAGCGCTCGGAGCCCTCGACGTGCGGCTGACGCGCGAGGATCTCGCGGCCATCGAGCAGGCCGTGCCGAAGGGCGCCGCCGCGGGCGACCGCTACGCCGCGCCCCAGATGGCCATGCTGGACAGCGAGCGGGGGTAAGCGGTGTTCTCGTCGCCGGTCGGGGTGGCCGGCTGGCATCGCCGCTGAGGCCCTTTCCCCCGTCATCACCGGGCTTGTCCCGGTGATCCCGATCCAGAGACCCGCTGTGCTCTTCCGATCGGGATGGCCGGCGAGACGTGGGTGATGACCGGCCGGCCATGAGGTGACGAATGGCACGGTCGGGAGAAGATGGACCGCAGGGCTCCGTGAATCAGCCCCTTGCCGGGACGGAGGATGTCCCCTCCCCGATCCTCGGCCCGACCTGCGCGCGCATGAAGGCGAGATACGCGTCCTCCGACGTCTCGCGGCGGGCGGCGACCAGGGGCTTGATGTCGTCGGTAGCGACATAACGCAGCCGGTCGGTGCCGTCGGTGGCCGCCGTCCAGATCACCTCGGCCACCTCCTCGCTCGTCGCATCGGCTCGGGCGGCGCGCAGCCCGGCGAAGACCGCCTGAGCGCCCCTCACGAACGGCTCGTAATCGGACGGGACCATGGATCTGGCAGCCTCTTCGCCGCTGCGCCTGCCGAACCGGGTGCTGGTGACACCGCCGGGCTCGACGATCTTCACGGCGATGCCGAGGCTCGCGAGCTCATAGGACAGGGATTCCGAAAAGCCCTCCAGGGCGAATTTCGACGCGCAGTAGAGCGAGATCATCGGCAGGGCGAAGACGCCCGCGCCCGAGCTGACGTTGACGATCACGCCCGCGCGGTTCGCGCGCAAATGCGGCAGGACGGCCCGGGTCACGTCCATGAGGCCGAACAGGTTGACATCGAACTGCTCCCGGATCTTGTCGCGCGACGTTCCCTCGAACACCCCGAACAAGCCGAAGCCCGCATTGTTCACGAGCACGTCCAGGCGGCCGAAGCGGGCGATCCCGGCCGCCACCGCCGCGTCGATGCTCGCCTGGTCCTGAACGTCGAGCCGGGTGACGAGCACATTGTCGAGGGCGGCCAGGGCCGCTCCCGCCTCGGGACGGCGCATGGTGGCGATGACGTTCCACCCGCGGGAGGCGAAGAGCCGGGCGGTCGCCTCGCCGAATCCGGTCGAAGCGCCGGTCATCAGAACGGTACGGGTCATGGGAAAAGCTCCTGTGTTGAAGCCCCCCTTATGGATCCGCGCCATTGTTGTGATAATCCGTTCAATCCTGCACGGGATGATGAAGGATTTTACACAATGGCCGATCTTGGCCTCGGCGACCTCAAGGCTCTGGCAGCCGTGGCGGCTCATCGCAGCTTCCGGGCCGCGGCGCTCGATCTCGGCCTGTCGCCCTCTTCCCTCAGCCATATTGTGGCGAACCTCGAAAAGCGCCTTGGAGTGCGGCTCTTCAACCGCACGACCCGCAGCGTCTCGGTGACCGAGGCCGGCGAGGCTTTCCTGACCCGGGTCCAGCCGGCCCTGCGGGAGCTCGAGGATGCGGTCGAGACGGTCAACCGCTACCGGCAGACCCCGGCGGGCCTCCTGCGCCTGAACACCTCCGAGGGCGCGGCCATGCGGGTCCTGCCGGTCCTCCTCGATTTCATGCAGTCCTATCCCGACATGCGGGTCGACGTGGTTTGCGAGGGGCGGATGGTGGACATCGTGGCCGGCGGTTTCGACGCGGGCCTGCGCATCGCGGAGGCCGTGCCGCAGGAGATGGTGTCCGTGCCGCTGGGGCTCGACGAGGAATTCGCCGTGGTGGGAGCGCCCGATTATCTGTCGTCCCACGGCATGCCCCAGAATCCGGCCGACCTGTTCGAGCACGAATGCATCCGCACCCGCCTGCCGAGCGGGACGATCTATCGGTGGGAATTCGAGCGCTCGGGCGAGGAGATCCGCCTCGACGTCCCGGGCCGCCTGACCTTGGGAACCCACGACCTCGGCCTGCAGGCGGCCCGGGCCGGCGCCGGCCTCGCTTATGTCAATCGGCGCTCGGCGGAACAGGACCTCGCGACCGGGCGTCTGGTGCGCGTCCTGGCCGAGTGGACGCCGCCTTTTGCGGGCATCTGCCTCTATTATCCGCGCCAGCGCCTGCCCTCGGCGGGCCTCAGGGCCTTCATCGACCATTTCCAGGCCGCACGCAGGCGCTGACGGATCCTTCGCCCCGATGCAGTCTCAGGCCTTCGACGGCCTTGCCCCGAAGATCGCGCTGCCCACCCGCACATGGGTGGCGCCGAGCTGGATCGCCGCATCGAAATCGGCACTCATGCCCATGGACAGCATCCCGAGCCCATGGTGCCTCGCGATGGTGTTGAGCAGGGCGAAATGGGGCGACGGCGGGTCCTCGGCCGGCGGGATGCACATGAGGCCATCCACCTGCAATCCATACGTGTTGCGGCAGGCCTCGAGGAAGGCGTCGATCTCAGTCGGGATCACGCCGCCCTTCTGCGGCTCCTCGCCGGTGTTCACCTGAACCAGCAGGCGGGGCGTCCGGCCCTGCCGGGCGATCTCCCGGGCGAGCGCCTCGGCGAGCGACGGGCGGTCGAGCGTGTGGATCACGTCGAAGAGTTCCACGGCCTCGCGGGCCTTGTTGGACTGGAGCGGACCGATCATGTGGAGCTCCACGTCGGAAAAGCGCTCCCGCAGGGCCGGCCACTTGGCTTTGGCTTCCTGCACGTAATTCTCGCCGAAGACGCGCTGGCCCGCGGCGAGCACCGGCTCGATGGCCTCGGCCGGAAAGGTCTTCGAGACCGCCACGAGGGTGATGCCCGACGGGTCGCGCCCGTAATCGGACGCCGCGCGCCGGATACTCTCCTGCACCTGCCTCAGGCCGTCGACCGCGTGGTTGTCGCTCATGGGATCCTCTTAAAGCCGCCTCGCGCGCGCGAAACCGTTGACCGCGCGGGAGAGCTGTGTCCTAGTCCGCCGCAACGTGGCGGCGCAAGCCGCTTGAATCGTTGAAGCATGATCCGGTGACGGGGATGCCGGCCCACCGATACGATCATGCGATGATGGGAACAAGAGAGCAGGAAGCCCTTCCTGCTCGAAATGACGGATGATTGACGAGACATGAGGCCCGAGCGCTACAACGCCAAGGAAGCCGAGCTGAAATGGCGGAAGGTCTGGAACGACCGCGACCTGTTCCGGACGAACAACGACGACCCGCGTCCGAAATACTACGTGCTCGAGATGTTCCCCTATCCGTCGGGACGCATCCACATGGGCCACGTGCGCAACTACACCATGGGCGACGTGGTGGCGCGCTACAAGCGCGCCCGCGGCTTCAACGTGCTCCATCCCATGGGCTGGGACGCCTTCGGCATGCCGGCCGAGAACGCCGCGATGCAGAACAAGGTCCACCCGAAGGAATGGACCTATGCCAACATCGCCACCATGCGCGCCCAGCTGCAGAGCATGGGCCTGGCCATCGACTGGAGCCGCGAGATCGCGACCTGCGATCCGAGCTACTACAAGCACCAGCAGCGCATGTTCCTGGACTTCCTGGAGGCGGGCCTCGTCGACCGCAAGACCGCCAAGGTGAACTGGGACCCGGTCGACCATACGGTTCTGGCCAACGAGCAGGTGATCGACGGGCGCGGCTGGCGCTCCGGCGCCCTGGTCGAGCAGCGCGAGCTGACCCAGTGGTTCCTGAAGATCACCGATTTCGCGCAGGATCTCGACGACCGCCTCGACACCCTGGACCGCTGGCCCGAGAAGGTGCGCCTGATGCAGCGCAACTGGATCGGCCGCTCGGAAGGGCTGCTGGTCCGCTTCGCCCTGGCTCCTGAGACCGTGCCGAACGGCGAGACCGAGCTGCAGATCTATACGACGCGGCCCGACACCCTGTTCGGCGCCAAGTTCATGGCCGTCGCGCCCGATCATCCGCTGGCCAAGGCCGCGGCCGCGAAGAACCCGGAACTGGCCGCCTTCATCGAAGAGGCCAAGCGCATGGGCACGGCCCAGGAGGCTATCGACAAGGCGGAGAAACTGGGCTTCGACACGGGGATCCGTGCCCTGCATCCGTTCGACCCGAACTGGACCCTGCCGGTCTACGTGGCGAACTTCATCCTGATGGAATACGGCACCGGCGCCATCTTCGGCTGCCCGGCGCACGACCAGCGCGACCTGGACTTCGTCAACAAGTACGGCCTGGGCAACACCCCCGTGGTTTGCCCGCCCGACGTGGATCCGGCGAGCTTCGTCGTGACCGACGTGGCCTATGACGGCGACGGCCGGATGATCAATTCCCGCTTCCTCGACGGCATGACCATCGAGGAGGCGAAGGAGGAGGTCGCCCGGCGTCTGGAGGCCGAGACCCGCGGCAATCACGCGGTGGCCGAGCGCAAGGTGAACTTCCGCCTGCGCGACTGGGGCATCTCGCGCCAGCGCTACTGGGGCTGCCCGATCCCGGTCATCCATTGCGAGGCCTGCGGCGTCGTGCCGGTGCCGAAGGACCAGCTGCCCGTGGTGCTGCCGGAGGACGTGTCCTTCGACGTGCCGGGCAACCCGCTCGACCGCCATCCGACCTGGAAGCACGTGGATTGCCCGCAATGCGGCGGCAAGGCCCGGCGCGAGACGGACACCATGGATACCTTCGTGGATTCGTCCTGGTACTTCGCGCGCTTCACCGACCCGACCCTCGTCGACAAGCCGACGGACCGGGCGACCGTGGACCGCTGGCTTCCGGTCGACCAGTATATCGGCGGCATCGAGCATGCGATCCTGCACCTGCTCTATTCGCGCTTCTTCACCCGGGCGATGAGGAAGACCGGCCATGCGGGCCTCGACGAGCCCTTCGCCGGCCTGTTCACGCAGGGCATGGTGGTGCACGAGACCTACAAGGATCAGAGCGGCGGCTGGGTGCTGCCCGCCGACGTGCGCTTCGAGGTGCAAGGCGCAACCCGCAAGGCCTTCCATGTGGAGACCGGCGCGCCGATCGAGATCGGCTCGATCGAGAAGATGTCGAAGTCCAAGAAGAACACGGTCGATCCGGACGAGATCATCGCGTCTTATGGGGCCGACACGGCGCGGTGGTTCATGCTCTCCGACTCGCCGCCGGAGCGCGACGTGATCTGGACCGAGGAGGGCGTGCAGGGCGCCGGCCGGTTCGTGCAGCGCGTCTGGCGCCTCGTGGGCGACATCGCCGAGCGCATCGGCGGCGACGGCGCGTCCGGCGACGGTCCGATCGCGCTGGCGGTCCGCAAGGCGGCGCACAAGGCGCTGGCGGCCGTCGAGGACGACGTGGAGCGCCTGCGCTTCAACCGCTGCGTGGCCCATCTCTACGAGCTCGCCAACGCCCTGCAGGACTTGGCGAACCGGGCCAAGACCAGCGACGAGCCCGGCCTGGGCCGGGCCTTCACCGAGGCCGGGCGCATCTTCGTGCAGCTGCTCGCCCCGATGATGCCGCACCTGGCCGAGGAGTGCTGGGAGTCCTTGGGCCAGCCCGGCCTCGTGTCCGACACGGCCTGGCCGGCGGTCGACCGGTCCCTGCTGGTCGAGGACACGGTCACCTTGCCGGTGCAGGTCAACGGCAAGAAACGCGCCGACGTGACGGTTGCCCGCGATGCCGATCAGGCTACCATCGAGGCGGCTGTGCTCTCGCTCGATGGCGTGCAAAAGGCTATGGAAGGGAAGCCCGCCCGCAAGTTCATCGTGGTTCCCCAAAGGATCGTGAATGTCGTCGTTTAACCTGAAAGGTCTCGCCCCCGTCGTTCTCGTGGCAGGCCTGTCTCTCGGCCTGTCCGCCTGCTTCCGGCCGCTCTACGGCCCGACGGCCTCGGGCGAGTCGCTCCAGACGGTGCTGGCCTCCATCGACGTGCCGGAGGTGAAGTGGCCGCCGGCGCTCGCGAATTCGGGACATTACCTGCGCAGCGAGCTGGTCTACCTGCTCAACGGCTCGGGATCGGACACCCCCAAGCGCTACAGCCTGAAGCTGGCGTTGCAGGAAAGCCGGTCGAGTCCGGTGGTCGACACCGAGACCGGCACGGCGAGTTCGGTCATCGTGGGCGGCACCCTGACCTATACCCTGACGAGCCTCGACGGAAAGACCGTGGTCACGCAGGGCACGGCGACCTCCACGACGAGCTTCGACCGCTTCCCGCAGCGCTTCGCCAACATCCGGGCGGGACGGGATGCGGAGATCAGGCTCGCCAGGGACCTGGCGCAGCAGGTGAGAACCCGGCTGTCGGCGGCGCTGGCCACGGCCAGCTGACGCCGATGGTCGCCGTCAAAGCCGGTGACGTGGATGGGGCGCTGCGGCGCCCCGACGCCCGTATCGGCGTATTCCTGTTCTATGGGCCCGACACGGGCCTGATCAACGAGCGCGCCCGCTCGGTGGCCGAGCGTGCCGTGGAGGATCCCTCCGACCCGTTCCAGCTCATTCGCATCGACGGCGCCGACATCGCGGCCGACCCGGCCCGTCTCGCGGACGAGGCCGGCACCATGGGGCTGTTCGGGTCCAAGCGCGCCATCTGGGTGAAATCCACCTCGCGCAATATCGCCCCGGCCGTCGATACGGTCCTCAAGGGAGAGCTGCAGGACACGGTGATCGTCATCGAGGGCGGCGACCTCCAGAAATCATCTCCCCTGCGGACCCTCTGCGAGCGTTCGCAGAAGGCGCTGGCGCTGCCCTGTTATGCGGATACGGGCCGCGACCTCGGCACCGTGGTCGACGAGACCTTGAAGGCGAACGGCTTCTCGATTCAGCGCGAGGCCAGGACCGCCCTGATCGCAAGCCTCGGCGGCGACCGGCTCGCCACCCGGGGCGAACTCGCCAAGCTGATGCTCTACGCCCATGGTCAGAGCGAGATCACGCTCGCCGACGTGGATGCGATCATGAGCGACGTGTCCAGCCTCGCCATGGACGCGGTGATCGACGCCGCCTTCGCGGGCGAAGGCGCGGGTCTCGAGACGGGCTCGCGGCGCCTGGCCGCCGAGGGGGTGAATGCCTCCGTGCTGCTGGGCGCAGCGCTCCGTCATGCCCTGATGCTGCTGACCGCGCGCCTTTCCGTAGAGGAGGGTCGGCCGATCCCGGCCGTGATGGAGACCCTGCGCAGCCTGCATTTCCGGCGCAAACCCCTCGTGGAGCGTCATCTGCAGCGCTGGACGAGCGGCACTCTCCGGAGCGCGATCGCCCTCCTGCAGGCCAGCCTCCTTCAGACCCGCCGCCTGGCCGATCTCGACGATACGATCGCGGCGAAGACCCTGCTCGACATCGCCCGGGCAGCGCGGCGGTAGCAGCTTTCCCGTCAGAGGACGCCGCCTTCGGTCATGGCCGGTCTCGTGCCGGCCCTCCCGGTCCGGGAAGCGTTGCGCCTCACGGCATCGGGATCACCGGCACAGGGCCGGTGATGACGAGGAGAAGGTTGTGGGGGCCGGTGGCAACACCCTCCACACGTCATGGCCGGGCTTGTCCCGGCCATCCCGATCGGAAGGGCGCAACGCCTCTCGGAAGCGGGATCACCGGGACGAGCCCGGTGATGACGTGGAGAGGGTGGCATGAGGCGGTGTCAACACCTTCCCAACGTCATGGCTGGGCCTGTCCCGGTGATCCCGATTGTTTGAAGCGCAACGCCTCACCGCATCGGGATCACCGGCACAGGGCCGGTGATGACGATGAGGCAATTGCTGTCGACAGGAGGTCCTCGGGGATTGAGCCTCTTAGAGCATCGGACGGATCCCAAAAGTGCAAGTCCACTTTTGGATCCGATGCTTTAGAGCATCGGACGTGAAAAGTGGGAACCGGATTTGCGTCCGATGCTCCCAAACAAAAGCTTAAACCATCGGGCGTGAGTTCGATGACACGTCCAATGCTTTAGGGATTGAGCCTCCGGCACAACCCGTCGAGCTGATCCAGGGTCTTGTACTTGATTCGCAATTCGCCGCCCTTGCCTTTGTGGTCGATGCTGACCGTAAGGCCGAGCACGTCCTGCAGGGCCTTTTCAAGGGCGCGGGTGTCCGGATCCTTCTCGCCCTTGGCGGCCTTGGCCGCCTTGACCTCCGCCTTCTCCGGATCGGCGTTGTCGTTCTGGGCGATCTCCTCGACCTGGCGCACGCTCAGGCCCTCGTCGAGAACCCGCTTGGCCACCTGCACCGGATCCTTCACGGACAGGAGCGCGCGGCCGTGGCCGGCGGTGAGCTTGCGCTCCATCAGGAGCTTGCGCACGCCGACGGGCAGATCGGCGAGACGCAGCATGTTGGCGATGTGGCTGCGGCTCTTGCCGATGATCTTCGACAGGTTCTCCTGCGTGTAGGAGAACTCGACCATGAGCCGGGAATAGCCTTCCGATTCCTCGATAGGGTTGAGGTCAGCGCGCTGGACGTTCTCCAGGATCGCATATTCGAGGGAGGTCTTGTCGTCGATCGTCACCACGACCACCGGCACCTTGTGCAGGCCGGCCTTCTGCGCCGCGCGCCAACGGCGCTCCCCGGCGACGATTTCGTACTCCTCTCTGTGGTTCGGGATCGTGCGCACGACGATGGGCTGGATGATGCCGCGGTCCTTGATCGATTGGGTCAGCTCCTGCAGGTCATCGTCGTCGAACACTTTGCGCGGATTGCGCGGGTTCGGGCGCAGGAGTTCCACCGGCACGTGGCGCGGGACGAAGCCCTTGCGCTCGACATTGCCCATCTCGTCCCCGACTTCGCCGATCAGGGCGGCCAGTCCCCGGCCCAGGCGCGACTTACCTTCTTCTGCCATTGTCTCTCTCAAATAGTTCAAGCCGCGCGCAGGGCGCGTTCACGCTGAATGACTTCCGAGGCCAAGCGGAGATAGGCCTGCGAGCCGGCGCATTTCAGATCGTAGAGCAGCACCGGCTTGCCGTGCGACGGCGCTTCCGACACACGGACATTGCGGGGGATCATGGTCTCGTAGACCTTGGACCCCATGAACTCGCGCACATCGGCCACAACCTGTCCCGACAGGTTATTGCGCGGGTCGAACATGGTCAGGACGACTCCATGGATGGAGAGATCCGGGTTGAGCGCCGACCGGACCTGTTCGACCGTCTTGAGCAACTGGCTGAGACCTTCCAGAGCAAAAAATTCGCATTGGAGGGGGACGAGAACCGCGTCAGCAGCCACCAAGGCATTGATGGTCAGAAGATTGAGCGATGGCGGGCAATCGATCAAAATATAGGTAAAAGGTTCGCTTACCTCGAAGGCCGAAAGGCTGGTAATGGCCGACCGGAGACGGTGCGAACGATTCCGCTCATGGGCGATCTCCAGCTCGACACCGAGAAGGTCGAGGGTCGAGGGCGCTACGGACAATCCGGGCACGACCGTCTCGGTGATGGCCTCGGCCAGCGACGATTCACCCGCAAGTACGTGATAGGTCGAAATCTGGCGGCTCTTGCGGTCGATGCCCAGGCCCGTCGAAGCGTTGCCCTGCGGGTCCAGGTCGATGATCAGCACCTTCTCGCCGATGGCCGCGAGCGCGGTGCCGAGGTTGATCGCCGTCGTGGTTTTGCCGACGCCCCCCTTCTGGTTGGCGAGCACGAGAACGCGCGGCTCCACGCCACGCGCGCCTGCTTCGGGTCCGTTGCGGTCGGTCATCATGAATGGCTCTCGATGGAGGTTATGCGCAGAATCCTGGCTTCGGAATCGGTCAGGCTCGGCAGGATCTCTGCCCCGAATGTCCACTTTTTCCGGGCCTCGGTCAATTCGGACTCGACATCGCGCCCCTTGGGAAAGAGGCCGATTGTCCCCGATTTCAACAAAGGTGCGGTCCAGTCCAGCAGCTGGTCGAGCGCTGCCAGGGCCCGGGCGGAGACCACGTCGGCCCGCCCCACGAAGTCCGGCATCACGGTTTCGAGCCGTGCCTCGCGCACGGTCGCTGTCGCATTGGTCAGCCGGACAATATGTCGGAGGAACGCGCATTTGCGCGAGTTGCTCTCGACGAGATGGACGCTGAGCCCTCTCTCCGCTCCCGCGATGGCGAGCACGAGACCGGGAAACCCGGCGCCGGACCCCAGGTCAAGCCATGTCTTGGCCTCCGGAGCGAGGTCGAGGAGCTGCAACGAATCGACGATATGGCGCTCCCAGATCTGGTTCAGTGTGGCGGGCCCGACCAGGTTCTTGATGGCCTGCCAGCGCCGGAGCTCCCGTTCGAGCAGCTCGAGCTTCTCGAATGTTTCACGTGAAACATTCAGATCGGAAGCGGTCACCCCACCGAGGTGCTTCATGACAGCACCTCGGCCTTACCCGGGACTCGCCCCGAACTTCTGCGCGCATGGGCGGCCAGCAGGGTCAACGCGGCCGGGGTAATGCCCTCGATCCGGGCGGCTTGGCCGAGTGTCTTGGGACGGACCAGATCGAGCTTGGCCTTGATCTCGTTCGACAGCCCGGGAAGTCCCTGGAAGTCGATGCTCTCCTCGAGCACAACCCCCTCGTCCCGCCGATAAGACGCGATATCCGCCTGCTGGCGATCGAGATAGACCGCATAAGTGGCGTCCGTCTGCAGCCGCTCGCGCACCGTCGGACCGACGCCTTTCAGCTCGGGCCAAACCCGCTCCAGGTCGGCCCAGGCGATGTTCGGATAGGACAGCAGCTGGTACGCGGACCGGCGGATGCCGTCCTGGTTCAGGTCGAGGCCCTGGCGCGAAGCCTCGCTGGGAGTGACGGTGAGCGCGTGCAGATGTCGGCGCGTCGCGCCGATCTCGTCCTGAGATCGCCGGAACTGGGCCGCGCGCTCGCGGCCGACGCAGCCGATCTCCAGCCCTTTGCCGGTCAAGCGCTCGTCCACATTATCAATGCGCAGGCTCAGGCGGTACTCGGAGCGCGACGTGAACATGCGGTAGGGCTCGCTCACCCCGCGGGTGATCAAATCATCGATCAGAACCCCGAGATACGACTCGGCCCGGTCGAACACAATGCCATCCTGGCCTCCAGCGCGACGCGCGGCGTTCAGGCCGGCCACCAGCCCCTGGGCGGCCGCCTCCTCATAGCCGGTCGTGCCGTTGATTTGGCCGGCGAGAAACAGGCCAGTCACCGCCTTGGTCTCGAGCGTAGCCGTGAGGTTGCGCGGATCGACGTAATCATACTCGATCGCATAGGCGGGCTGGAGCATCCGGACCTTCTCCAGACCCGGGATATGCTTCAGGAAGGCGAGCTGCACCTCCTCCGGCAGGGACGTGGAAATCCCGTTGGGATAGACGGTGCTGTCGTCCAGACCCTCCGGTTCCAGGAAGATCTGGTGACCGTCCCGGTCGCCGAAGCGGACCACCTTGTCTTCGATCGACGGGCAATAGCGCGGTCCCCTGCCCTGGATCTCGCCCGAATACATGGCTGAACGGTGCAGGTTGTCCCGGATCAGGCGGTGAACCTGTTCTGTCGTGCGGGTGATGCCGCATTCGATCTGCGGATTGGCGATCCGGGTGGTCAGCAGGGAAAAGGGTACCGGCTCGTCATCGGCCGCCTGCTTGTCGACGCCGGACCAATCGATCGTGCGGCCGTCGAGACGGGGCGGGGTGCCGGTCTTGAGGCGCCCGAGGCTGAAACCGAGCCGCGCAAGGGTCTTCGGCAGCCCCAGCGAAGGACGCTCTCCCATGCGGCCGGCCGGGATCTTCCTCTCGCCGATATGGATGAGGCCCGACAGGAAGGTGCCGGTAGTGATGACGACCGCCCCAGCGGCGAGCACCCTCCCGTCCGTGAGCCGCAAACCGGTGACACGGCCCGCCTCGACGACAAGATCGTCGGCTTCACCCTCCACGATCGAAAGATTGTCCGTCTGGCGGAGCTCAGACTGCATGGCACGGGCGTAAATTTTGCGGTCGGCCTGGGTCCGTGGCCCGCGCACGGCAGGACCCTTGCGACGGTTGAGCAGGCGAAACTGGATGCCGGCCCGGTCGGCGATGCGGCCCATGATCCCATCCAGGGCATCGATCTCGCGCACGAGATGCCCCTTGCCCAGGCCTCCGATGGCCGGGTTGCACGACATGGCGCCGATCGTCGTGAGCTTGTGCGTGACCAGGGCCGTCCGGGCGCCCATCCGGGCGGAGGCTGCGGCCGCTTCGGCTCCCGCGTGGCCGCCGCCGACGACGATCACATCGTACTGATCACCCATTCCCAATCTCCATGCGGTAAGGCAGCCCCCGGACGAGAGCCCGAGGTCCGCCCCGCTGCCACCATTCCTGCCGGACGCTCGACCGGGGCGGGGAGCGTCGCATTGCCATCTATTCGGATGCATCTGGCTCTAAGCCGCCGCGCGGCGAAGGTCAAAAGGGCAAAATGTTTCACGTGAAACATCTTGGACGCGGCCCCGGCTCTGCACGTCCGGTCCACAGGTTGTGCCCTGCCGATTCAGCATTGTTCCACTGATTCGTGAACCTGGAAAACGGGCCCGGGCTCCGGCTTATCGGCGTGCGTGGCTACAGACGATCACTTGCCGATGCAGAAGCTCGAGAACAGGCGATCGAGCATGTCCTCCACGTCGACCCGGCCGGTGATCTCGCCAATCGATCTAGCGGCGAGGCGCACCTCCTCGGCGGCGAGCTCAAGCGGGCCGGCCTCGGTCAGAAGGGCACGCGCACGTGCGAGCGCGTCATGAGCCCGGCCGAGGGCCCTGCGGTGGCGCTCCCGCGTAACGAGTGCATCGCCCTGCCCCATCAGGGCGCCGGCCTCCTGCTCGAGCCGCGTGATCAACGCGGGCAGGCCCTCGCCGGTCGCCGCCGCGACCATCAGGTCGCAGTCCGTCCGGGCCCCGGGCAGATCGGCCTTCGTGCCCACCCGCAGCAGGCGCCGGGCCCGGGGCGGTTCATCAGGCCGGTCGCCCGGCGGCACGAGCCAGAGCACGAGATCCGCATCCTGAGCCCGTGCACGGGCGCGGCTGACGCCCTCCTGCTCGATGAGATCGCGGCTCTCTCTCAGGCCCGCCGTGTCGACGATGACCACCGGGAGACCGGCGAGATCGCAGTGAACCTCGATCAGATCGCGCGTGGTGCCGGCAATCGGCGACACGATCGCCACATCCCGGCGCGCCAGGGCATTGAGCAGGGTCGACTTTCCGGCATTCGGCGGACCTGCCAAAACGACGGTCAGGCCCTCGCGCAGACGCTCGCCGCCCCGATCGGCCACCGCCTGGCCGATCTCGTCCTGCACCCGGTCGATCATCCGGAGAATGTCCGCTTCGAGATCCTCGGGGACGTCGCCCTCATCGGAAAAATCCAGGTTCGCTTCGAGGAGGGCGAGGACCTGCAGGACAGTCTCGCGCCAGCTCTCCGCCGCATTCCCGAGGTGACCCCCAAGCTGGCGCATGGCCTGCCGCCGCTGGGCCTCGGTCTCGGCGTCGATGATGTCCGCCAGCCCTTCGACCTGAGCCAGGTCCATCCGCCCATTGAGGAAGGCCCGGCGGGTGAACTCGCCGGCCTCGGCGGGGCGGCAACGGTCCAGGGACCCGAGGGCCCGGAGCACCGCGGCCCGGGTCGCCAGGCCGCCATGAATATGGAGCTCCACCTGGTCCTCGCCGGTGAAGCTCCCAGGCCCCGGCATCCACAGGACCAGGGCCTGATCGAGGGGTTCGCCACCTGCCGGATCCTGCAGAATCCGCACCACGGCACGGCGCGGCGCCGGCAGCCCTCCCGCCATCCGCTCAAGGACCGTGCCGCTCTCCGGCCCGCTGATCCGGATCAGGCAGACGGCAGCGCGGCCGTGGCCCGAGGCGATGGCGAAGATGGTGTTGTCCGAACGCATGAGGGTGAACCCTGTGAGACCGAAGAGGCGTTATGGTTGATGACGTCTTAAGACCGCGAGCGGCGGCCGGGATCCGTCCCGGCCCGTCGGGCCTGACTCGGGAGCAGGACCCATGAACCGCCTGACGAAGGCCAGTTCCCCCTATCTTCTGCAGCACAGAGACAATCCTGTCCATTGGTGGGAATGGGGGCCCGACGCTCTGGCCGAGGCCCGCCGTCGCGACCGGCCGATCCTGATCTCCATCGGCTACGCCGCCTGCCACTGGTGCCATGTGATGGCCCACGAGAGCTTCGAGGACCCGGGCGTGGCCGCGGTCATGAACGAGCACTTCGTCAACATCAAGGTCGACCGCGAGGAGCGCCCGGACGTGGACCATGTCTCTATGAGCGCCCTCCACCTGCTCGGGGAACCCGGCGGCTGGCCTCTCACCATGTTCCTGACGCCCGACGGCGAGCCGTTCTGGGGTGGCACCTATTTCCCCAAGGAGCCGCGCTTCGGGCGGCCGGGTTTCGTGGCCGTGCTGCGGGAGGTGAGCCGCCTGTATCATTCGGAACCCGAGCGCATCCTCAAGAATCGGGACGCGATCAAACAACACCTCGCACGGGTCGAGCGGAGCGGCGGAACCCTCGGCGTCGCCGATCTCGACCGCTTGGGCTCACGGCTCACCGGGCCGATCGACACGGAGAACGGCGGTCTGCAGGGCGCGCCGCAGTTTCCCAACCCGCCGATTCTCGAGTTCCTCGCCCGCTATGCCGGCCGCACCGGGGATGACGAGGCGAAGAGAGGCTTCCTCCTGACCCTGGAGCGGATGGCCCTCGGCGGGATTCACGACCATATCGGCGGCGGCTTCGCCCGCTACTCCGTCGACGAGCGCTGGCTCGTGCCGCATTTCGAGAAGATGCTCTACGACAATGCGCAACTCCTGGAACTCTACGCCCTGGCCTTCGCCGAGACCGGCCGGGCCGTCTTCCAGGATGCCGCCGCCGGCATCGTCACTTGGGCCGACCGTGGAGGAGCGGCTGGCCCTCATGCGGGCGAAGCTCCTGGAGCGCCGCACCGGGCGGTTGCGGCCGGGCCTCGACGACAAGGTGCTGGCGGACTGGAACGGGCTGATGATCGCGGCCCTCGCGCACGCCGCGCCCCTGCTCGACCGGCCGGACTGGATCGGCCTCGCGGCGCGGGCCTATCGGTTCATCCGCCATGCGATGAGCCGCGACGGACGGCTCGGCCATTCCTGGCGTGGCGGCGCGTTGGTCTTCCCGGGCTTCGCCCTCGACCAGGCCGCCATGATGCGGGCCGCGCTCGCGCTTTACGAGGCCACCGGCGAGCCCGCCTATCTCCGGGATGTGGAAACCTGGCGCGATGGGCTGTTCGCCGACTACATGGTCGCGGCAACCGGCAGCCTCGCCATGACGGCCCGGGGGGCGGATCCTCTCGTCGTCCGTCCCCAACCCACCCATGACGATGCCGTACCCAATGCCAACGGGGTTTTCGCCGAGGCCATGGTCCGGCTGGCGCAGATCACGGAGACGCCCGACGACCTGGAGCGGGCGTCCGGCGTGCTGGACCGGATCGTCGGCATGGCCGGTTCGGTGCCCCTCGGTCATGCATCGATCCTCAACGCCCTCGACCTGCACCTGAGGGGCCTGAGCATCCTCGTGACGGGTCCTGACGCCGACGCCCTGTTCGATGCAGCGCTCAAGGTGCCCTACCCCGACCGCACCGTCCGCCGGCTGCGCGCGGACGAGGTCCTGGACGAGCACCATCCCGCCCGGGCGCTGGCCGCCTCGGGGCCCGGCGCCCGAGCCCTCGTCTGCGCGGGAATGCGCTGCTCGCTTCCGGTCGCGGATGCGGACGGGCTGAGGGCCACCGTGGCGGAGATGCTGGCCCCGGAGCGGAGCCGCGGTGTGACGGGCAGAGCATAGTCGGGCGGCCTCCCCCTCCCCCCGTCGTGGCCGCGCTTGTCGCGGTGTTCCCGCTTCTGAGAGGCCGGCGCTTCTCCGATCGGAATGGCGGGAACAGGCTTGGCCATGGCAGCGTGGGTCCGAGCGGGCCATCCTCTCCCACGTCATCACCGGCCCTGTGCCGGTGATCCCAATTGTCTGAAACGCCGAGCTTCATCGCATCGGGCTGGCCGGGACAAGCCCGGCCATGACGTGGCGGGGACGGCTTGCCCCGTTCATGCGCCCATCCCGCCCGGAGGCGTCCACCCTCAGCAATCCGGCTCCCGCTCGGGCTTGTCCCGTTTCAGATGGGTCAGCGGCAGGGCCGCGTCGGATTTCACTCGGGTCAGGGCGAAGTTCGACCGGATGTCGCCGATCATCGGCAGGACCAGGAGCTTGTCGGTCAGAAGCCTTTCATAGGCCTTGAGGTTGGTCACCACGATCTCGACCATGAAGTCGGCCGTGCCGGACACCATGTGGCAGGCCACGACTTCCGGAATCGAGGCCAGGGCCTGCTGAAGCGCCTGAGCATTGTCGCGGGAATGCTTCTCGACCTTGATCTCGACGAAGACCGTGAGCCCGAGACCGACCGAATCCCGATCGAGCACGGCCCGATAGGTGCGGATGAAGCCGTCGCGCTCCAGCCGCCGCACCCGGCGCAGGCAGGGCGAGGGTGAGAGTCCGACCTGATCGGCCAGTTCCTGGTTGGTCAGCCGACCGTCGGACTGAAGGGCGTTCAGGATTCGCAGATCGATGGCGTCGAGCTCGATAAAAGGCATGGCGGCGACAAACCCGATTTCACGCAATCTTCTGCCAAGAAGGCACAATCAGCAAGCCGAACTTCGCAAGGACATGCCCCGCTCTGACAGCTTATGCTTCGGACACTGGAGGTTCCCATGTCCGACTTCGCCGGCTTCCCGCCTCGAACCCATCGTCACCTGATCGGGTGGCTCGCTGCCTTCGCCACAGTGACGATCTGGGCCGTCTGGGCGGTCGCCACCCGCCACGCGGTCACCCACGACCTGCCGCCGGCCGCAATCGGACTCCTGCGGTTCGGGGTTCCCGCCCTCCTGCTCCTCCCGATCAGCGCGCGCATTGGCCTGCTCCCGAAAGGCCTCGGCGTCGTCAAAGGCCTCGGGCTCCTCGGCTCCGGCGCTCCGTTCTTTCTGATCGTGGCGCTCGGCATGCGATATGCCCCGGCGGCGGAAATCGGTCCGCTCCTGCCCGGCACCATGCCGCTCTTCGTGGCCCTGATCGGCTGGCTCGTGTTCGGCGAGCGGCCCGGCCGAACCCGCGTCGCGGGTTTCGTCCTCATCCTGGTCGGCGCCCTTTGCATCGCCGGCCATGGCGTGCTGCTGGCCGGCAACGGCACCTGGCGCGGTCACATCCTGCTCCTCGCCGGCGCCGGCCTGTGGGGGATCTACACCCATGCCTATCGCCGCAGCGGCCTGTCGGCCCTCCAGGCGGCATCGCTCATCGGCCTGTGGTCGTTTCTCATCCTCCTGCCCTTCGGGGCTCCGGCCCCGGTCCAGGCGCTCGGTGACGGCCGGGCCGGACCCGTGGTGGCGCAGGCGGTCGTGCAGGGCTTTGCCTCGGGCGTTGCCGGGATCGTTCTCTACGGCGTCGCCGTCGACCGGCTCGGCGCCTCGCGGGCGGCCGCCGTCTCGCCCCTGTCGATCGTGCTCGCGGCCCTGCTGGCGGTTCCGATCCTGGGGGAGATCCCGGACAGGTCCGCTCTCAGCGGGATAATTCTGGTGACGTTCGGCGTTGTCCTGGCAAGCGGCGTCTTCGGTCCTGCCCGGACCGGGTGAGGCGAACGCCGTCACGGTGCATGGGAGCGGCGATGTTCCTTTTCTTCTCGAACCGGCTGGCCTACGCAGGCTCGCTTTTGATCTCTGCAATAATGGGAGTGTTCTGAGAGCAAGTGCAAACCGGGCCATAAAAAACCCCACCCTCTCGGCCGAGAGGATGGGGCTGACGATCGGAAGCGGGTGATTCGCCTCAGGTATTCATCGAGTCGAAGAATTCCTGGTTCGACTTGGTCTGGCGCAGCTTGTCGAGCAGGAACTCGATGGCGTCGACCGTGCCCATCGGGTTGAGGATGCGCCGCAGCACGTACATCTTCTTGAGCGTGTCGCTCGGCACCAGCAGTTCCTCCTTGCGGGTACCCGAGCGCGTGATGTCGATGGCCGGGAAGGTGCGCTTGTCGGCCACCTTGCGGTCCAGAATGATTTCAGAGTTGCCGGTACCCTTGAACTCTTCGAAGATCACCTCGTCCATGCGCGAACCGGTGTCGATCAGCGCGGTCGCGATGATGGTGAGCGAACCGCCCTCCTCGATGTTGCGCGCCGCGCCGAAGAAGCGCTTCGGGCGCTGCAGGGCGTTGGCGTCGACACCGCCGGTGAGCACCTTGCCGGAGGACGGCACCACGGTGTTGTAGGCGCGGCCCAGGCGGGTGATCGAGTCGAGCAGGATGACCACGTCGCGGCCGTGCTCCACCAGACGCTTGGCCTTCTCGATCACCATCTCGGCCACCTGCACGTGGCGGGTCGCCGGCTCGTCGAAGGTGGAGGCCACGACCTCGCCCTTCACGGAGCGTTGCATGTCGGTCACCTCCTCCGGGCGCTCGTCGATGAGCAGCACGATGAGGTAGCACTCGGGATGGTTGGTGGTGATCGACTGGGCCACGTTCTGCATCAGCACCGTCTTGCCGGTGCGCGGCGGCGCCACGATGAGCGCGCGCTGGCCCTTGCCGATGGGCGACACGATGTCGATGATGCGCGGCGAGAAATCCTTGCGGGTCGGATCGGCGATCTCGAGATTGAAGCGCTCATGCGGGAAGAGCGGCGTCAGGTTGTCGAAATGAACCTTGTGCCGGATCTTCTCCGGATCCTCGAAATTGATGGTATTGACCTTGAGCAGCGCAAAATAGCGCTCGCCCTCCTTCGGGCCGCGGATCGGCCCGTCGACCGTGTCGCCGGTGCGCAGTCCGAACTTCCGGATCTGCGAGGGCGAGACATAGATGTCGTCGGGGCCGGGGAGGTAATTCGAATCGGCCGAGCGCAGGAAGCCGAAGCCGTCTTGGAGCACCTCGACGACGCCCGCGCCGATGATCTCCACCTCGCGCGCCGCCAGCTGCTTGAGGATGGCGAACATGAGCTCCTGCTTGCGCATGGTGCTCGCGTTCTCGACCTCGAGCTCCTCGGCGAAGGCGATGAGTTCGGTGGGCGTCTTGGATTTCAGGTCTTGAAGTTTGATTTCCCTCATCGGGGAACACTCTCGGGGTAAAGTCGCGGTCAGATGGGGCTGTACGCGGGGGAGATCGGGGAAACGTTCGACAGGGCCGCTCAGTTCACGGGAGTGACTTGAGAGAGCCCTGAGGGCCCCGTGCAGCGCACCTGTCTTTGAGGAAGAGACCTCTTATTTAGCCTCTTTCCGCTCAAGTCTCAAGAGGGTTTGACAACACGGCCGTGCGAGCGCCGTCCGGGAGGGGACGATCTGCCTTCCGCGTCATCCCCGGCCATGACGAGGCGGAGCCCGACTCGACGTCAGAACGGCTTCACGATCACCAGGATCACGATGCCGATCATGAGCACCGTCGGCACCTCGTTGATCATCCGGTAGAATTTCGCCGGACGGGTGTTCCGGTCGGCGGCGAAATCCTTCACGGTGCGCGACAGGAACCCGTGCACGCCGGACAGGACGAGCACCAGGAGCACCTTCGCGTGCAGCCAGCCGGACGTGATCCAGCCGCCCTGCCAGACGAGGATCAGGCCGAGGATCCAGGCGAGGCCCATGGCCGGGTTGATGATCGCCTTGAGCAGGCGCCGCTCCATGATCTTGAAGGTCTCGGACTGGATCGAGCCCTTGGGCGCGTCGCAGTGATAGACGAACAGGCGCGGCAGATAGAGCATGCCGGCCATCCAGGCGATGATGGCGATCACGTGGGCCGCCTTGATCCACAGATACAGCATGTCAGGCCCCCCGCACGCGGGCGATCATCTGCGCCACGTGGTCGATCGGGGTCTCCGGCAGGATGCCGTGCCCGAGATTGAAGATGTGCGGGCGCCCGCGCACCGCGCTCAGGATGTGGTCGACCCCCCGGGTCAGGGCCTCGCCGCCGGCGATCAGCGCCAGGGGATCGAGATTGCCCTGAGTCGCAACCCTGTCCGGCAGGGTCGGCAGGAGCAGGGCCGGATCGAGCGTCCAGTCGAGCGCCAGCGCGTCGCCGATGCCGGCAGCCGCGAAGCGATGAAGGTTGGCCCCGCCCCCCCGGACGAAGACGATCGCCTTCGCGTGCGGTCGCGCGCTTTTCAGGCCCTCCACCATCCGGCGGATCGGGTTCAGGGACAGCCGGTCGAACAGGGCGGGCGGCAGGGCGGAGCCGAAGCTCTCGAAGATCTGGACCGCTTCCGCGCCCGCATCGATCTGGCGGACGAGATAGGCCGTGGAGGCGCGGACCAGACGGTCGATCAGGGCATCCATGAAAGCCGGATCGCGATAGGCCGTGAGCCGGGCCGGCGCCTGGTCGGGGGTGCCCTTGCCGGCGATCATGTAGCTCGCCACCGTCCAGGGCGCTCCGCAGAAGCCGAGAAGGGTCGTCTCCCGGGGAAGGCTCTTGCTGAGGCGGTCCAGGGTCTCGAAGACCGGGTCCAGCCGCTCCAGGGGCAATTCGTCGGCGAGCCTGGAGAAATCCGCCTGCGAGGTGACCGGATCGAGCTTGGGTCCCTCGTTCTCGACGAAGCGCACGTCCTGGCCCAGGGCATGGGGGATGACCAGGATGTCGGAGAAGAGGATCGAGGCGTCGAAGCCGAAGCGGCGGATCGGCTGAAGCGTCACCTCCTCGGCCAGCCTGGGCGTGTAGCAGAGATCGAGGAAGGAGCCGGCCTCGCTTCGGGTCTGCCTGTATTCCGGCAGATAGCGACCGGCCTGGCGCATGATCCAGATCGGCAGAGGCCAGACCGGCTCGCCGTTCAGCACGCGCAGGATCGCTTTGGTGGGACGCTCGCTCACAGGCCCTCTCTTAAAAGATAATCTTTGAATCTAAGAATCTGATGTTTCTCTTGGGCCGTGAATCGCAAAGCCGCAACCCCGTCCACAGACGGTCCACACGGGCTCGGCCGTTAACGGGTCATTAACGGATGGGGCGGGCCGGCCACAATCCTTTCCGATTTGTTAAACCTTAACAGCCCGTTAACGAAGCTTAACCAAACCTGAATCGAAAACTTGGGGGTGATTCGTGCCGGATTCTCCCAATTCGACGCCGGATGAGTCGCGGAATGACGAGCCCTGTTGATGGCTTCGCCTGAATCCCACAGGCCTCCTGGCTGGACCTGCGCACCGGGGCGTTTTATCCACACTGATCGACTCCTGTTCCTGGAGGGACTCCGCCGTGGGACGCAGCTATTTCCATCTTCATCTCGTCTCGGACTCGACCGGCGAAACCCTCATCACGGTGGCCCGCGCGGTGGTCGCGCAATACGAGGGCGTGGCCGCCATCGAGCATGTCTATCCGCTCGTGCGCTCGAACACCCAGCTCGAGCGGGTGATCAGCGAGATCGAGACCGCGCCCGGCATCGTGCTCTACACCCTGGTCGAGCAGGATCTCGCCCATCGGCTCGAGGAGGTCTGCCGTGCCACGGGCTCGCCGCATCTCTCCGTCCTCGAGCCCGTCCATGCCCTGCTCTCCTCCTATCTCGGCACCCACTCGACGGCCCGCCCCGGCGCGCAGCACATGCTGAACGCGGAATATTTCAAGCGCATCGACGCCATGAACTTCACGTTGCTCCACGACGACGGGCATCTGCCGCACGATCTCGACGAGGCGGACGTGATCCTGGTCGGCGTGAGCCGCACCTCGAAGACGCCGACCGCCATCTATCTGGCCAATCGCGGCCTGAAGACAGCGAACATTCCCCTTGTGCCCGGCGTGCCGCCGCCGGCCGTCCTGGAGACGGCCCGGAAGGCCCTGATCGTCGGGCTCGTGGCGACGCCGGAGCGCATCGTGCAGATCCGGCAGAACCGGCTCCTCAGCCTCAACGCCGATGACGACACGTCCTATGTGGACCGGGACGCGGTCGCCGAGGAACTCGCGGCGTCGCGGCGGCTTTTCGCCCGCAACGGCTGGCCGGTCATCGACGTGACCCGGCGCTCCATCGAGGAGACGGCGGCGGCGATCATCGATCTCTACCGCGACCATCGTCTGCGCTTCATTGCGGAATAAGCCCATGCCGGCGCTCTGGACCCCAGCCGACAAGCTCCTCCTCGCCTCCATGAGTGCGACGCGGCTCGCCCTGCTCGTGAGCGCAGGCCTGACGGTCGAAACTCAGGATTCCGCCATCGACGAGCGGGCCGTCGAGGCGGCGGCCGCCCATGAGGAACTCGATCCTCCGGCGCTCGCCATCCGTCTCGCTGAGGAAAAGGCGCTCGCCGTCAGCCGCCGCCATCCGGACCGGGTGGTGGTCGGAGCCGACCAGGTGCTCGCCTGCGAGGGCCGGGTGTTCCACAAGCCGGCGGATCGCCCGGCTGCCCAAGCCCAACTGACGGAGCTGTCCGGGCGACGGCATGCGCTCCATTCCGCGGGCGTCCTCGCGATCGGCGGCCAGGTCGTCGAGCGCCTTTTCGACAGCGCCCATCTGACCATGCGGCCCCTGACCGCGAACGCCATCGACCTCTATCTCGACCTCGCCGGGCCGGACGTGCTCAAGAGCGTCGGGGTTTACCAGCTCGAAGGATTCGGGGTTCATCTCTTCGAGGCGGTCGAGGGGGACCATTCGACCATCCTGGGGCTCCCTCTCCTGCCGCTTCTCGCCGCCCTGCGCCGCCTCGGCTGCCTCGCCCTTTAAGGATCCTGTTTCATGACGAAGGCTTTCGTCGTCGGCCATCCGATCAAGCATTCCCGCTCGCCCCTGATCCATGGCTATTGGCTGAAGCGGTACGGGCTCGAGGGCTCCTACGAGCGCATCGACGTGGCGCCTGTGAGTTTCGGGGATTTCCTGAAGGACTTTCCGTCCCGGGGCTTTGCCGGCGGCAACGTCACCATCCCGCATAAGGAGATGGCTTTTCTGAGCGTCGAGCGCCGCACCGCGCAGGCGCAACGCGTGGGCGCCGTGAACACCGTCTGGATCGGCGACGGGGTGCTCTGGGGCGACAACACGGACGTCACCGGCTTCATGGCCCATCTCGACGCGAGCCTGGGGACAGGCTGGGAACAGGATGTGGAAACCGCTCTCGTGCTCGGGGCCGGCGGAGCCGCGCGGGCCGTGGTGGCCGGCCTCCAGGAGAGGCCCTTGAAGCGCATCTTCGTGGCGAACCGCACCCCGTCCAAGGCCGAGGACCTGGTGGGCGCCCTCAGGCCCGGGAGCCCGGTCGGGCTTGAGACCGCGGCCTGGGAAGCGCTGCCGCGGGTGATCCCCCATGCCCGGCTCATCGTCAACACCACGTCGCTGGGCATGGCCGGCCAGCCGCCGCTCGCCCTCGATCTCGCCGCGGCGCCGCGCGACGCCGCCGTGGCCGACATCGTCTATGTTCCGCTCGCGACCCCGCTCCTCGCGGCCGCTTCCGCCCGGGGTCTGAGAACGGTCGACGGACTCGGCATGCTCCTGCACCAGGCCGTGCCCGGCTTCCGGCGCTGGTTCGGCGTGACCCCCGAGGTGACGCCGGAGCTGCGGACCCTGATCCTCGCCGACATCGAGGGCCAGCGATGACCTTCGTGCTCGGCCTCACCGGCTCCATCGGGATGGGGAAATCGGCCACGGCCGATCTCTTCCGCCGGCTCGGCGTGCCGGTTCACGACGCGGACGCCGCCGTGCACAGGCTCTACCGCGGCCGCGCCGTGCCGCTGATCGACCGGGCCTTTCCCGGCACCGTGACCGACGGCGTGGTCGACCGGGCAAGGCTCGGCGCGGCCGTCCTCGACAGTCCCGAGCGCATGAGTCGGCTCGAGGCCATCGTGCATCCGCTGGTGCGGGACGAGGAGGAGGCCTTCCTCGGGCGGCTCCCGGCCCGGTCGCCGCTCGCCGTGCTGGACATTCCGCTCCTGTTCGAGACCGGCGGCGAGACGCGCTGCGACGCCGTTCTCGTGGTCACGGCGCCTGCGTCGGTTCAGCGCGCCCGCGTGCTCGCCCGGCCCGGCATGACGGATGAGAAATTTCGTGCCATCCTGGACCGGCAGATGAAGGACGGGGACAAGCGGGCGCGGGCCCATTTCCTGGTCGATACCAGCCGCGGCTTCGCCTCCGCCGAGGCGCAGGTGCGGTCGGTTCTCGCCTGTCTCGCCGGCCGCCCGGGCCGGCACCGTCCTTTCGAGTCAGAGTGAACCAGCCATGTTGCGTGAAATCGTTCTCGATACCGAAACCACCGGCACCAGTCATGCGAACGGCGACCGGGTGATCGAAATCGGCTGCGTCGAGCTTCTCAACCACATCCCCACGGGCAAGAGCTACCACGTCTACATCAACCCGGAATGCCCGGTCTCGCCCGGTGCCTTCGCGGTCCACGGGCTCTCCGACGAGTTCCTCAAGGACAAGCCGGTCTTCGCCGCCGTGGCCGACGAGTTCGCGGAGTTCGTCCGGGATGCCCGCTTGGTCATTCACAACGCTGCCTTCGACATCGGCTTCCTCAATGCGGAATTCGCCCGGACCGGTCACCCGCAATTTACCCTGTCCGACGTGGTCGACACGCTCTCGATGGCCCGGCGCAAGCACCCGGGCGCGGCAAACAACCTGGACGCGCTCTGTTCCCGCTACGGGATCGACAATTCCCGGCGCACCAAGCACGGGGCGCTCCTCGACGCCGAGATCCTGGCCGAGGTCTATATCGAGCTGATCGGCGGCAAACAGGTGGGCTTCGACCTGTCCCTGCAGCCCGCCGCCCGGGCCGGTGCGGCCCGCCCAGGAACCGCCGCCGCCCGCGATGCGCGTCCGCGCACCCTGATCTCGCGCCTGACCGAGGCCGAACGCGCCGCCCACGAGGCCTTCATCCAGTCGCTCGGGCCCAGCGCCCTCTGGCGCGAGTATCTCGGGGAAACGACCCCCGAGGCGTCCTCCTGATCCCAGACCGGGCTCGACCCTCCTCGTCATGGCCGGCCTTGTGCCGGCCACGACGAAGGCGGTGAAGAATCGGCCGATCTATGACGTGGTCCGCGGCACGAAAAAGGCGAGGCGGTCGCCCGCCTCGCCCGATCCGAACGGGTGGAACGCGACTGCCTACGACAGCGTCTGGCCACCGTTCTGTTGGCCCTGCATCTCGGCGGCGCGCTGCCGGTAGAGGGCGACGAAATCGATCGGGTCGATATAGAGGGGCGGGAAGCCGCCGTTGCGCACTGCGTCGGCCACCATCTGGCGGGCGAACGGGAAGAGAAGGCGCGGGCATTCGATCATCACAACCGGGTGCAGCTGCTCCTGCGGGATGTTCTGGATCCGGAACACGCCCGAATAGGTGAGCTCGAACGCGAACAGCACGTCCTTGCCGCCGATCTTGGCATCGCCCTCAAGGGTGAGGTCGACCTCGAAATCGGCCTCGGCGAGCTGCTTGGCGTTGACGTTGACCTGCAGGTTGATCTGCGGGCCTTCCGACTGCTGCTGCAGGGAGCGGGGGGCGTTGGGATTCTCGAAGGAAAAGTCCTTGCAGTACTGCGCAAGGGCGTTGAGCGCGGGCGCTCCGTTGTTTGCCGGGTTCTCGGCCATGGGTTCATGCTCCCTGAAGGGGTGTCTTGTCGGGCCCGGACGGAACACGTCGTCGGGCAAAGCGCCGGCTCGCTTCGGGCCATGGGTCTTCGCGCTATCAGCTTCTCCTGCACGAAGCAAGATTTCAGCCGACTCATTTGCTTGTCGGGGCCGGAGGTGGATGTTACGACCTCAAGACCCCATATGCGAAGGATGACACCTTCGCCTCCTCGACACAACGCCCGGCGACAACCGGGCGCGGGCAGGCTCATAACGGATCGACGATGCAGGATTCCTTCGACATCACGACCCTCATTTTCATTGTACTCGCCGTTTTCGTGATCTGGCGTCTGCGCTCCGTCCTGGGGCAGAAGACCGGCAACGAGCAGCCCCCCTTCGACCCGATGTCGCGCCGGGATGCGCCCCTTCGTCCCGGCAATGCGCCGGCCGAGCCCGATCACAATGTGGTGCGCCTGCCCGGCGCCAACGGAGCCCGTCCCGCCGCCGAGGTTCCGTCCGCCGAGCGCTGGAAGGGCATTGCCGAGCCCGGCTCGATCACCGCCCAGGCGCTGGACGGCATTGCCCGCACCGAGCCGAATTTCGACGCGGCCCAGTTCCTGGAAGGGGCCAAGTCCGCCTATGAGATGATCGTCACAGCTTTCGCGCAGGGCGACCGCCGGACCCTCAAGGATCTCCTCTCCCGCGACGTCTACGAGGGCTTCGAGCGGGCCATCACCGAGCGCGAGCGCCGGGGCGAGACGGTCGAGACCACCTTTGTGTCCATCGACAAGGCCGAGATGGCCGGAGCCGAGCTTCAGGGCAAGACGGCCCAGATCGTGGTCCGCTTCCTGTCCAAGCTGATCACCGCCACGCGCGATGCCTCGGGCAACGTGGTCGACGGGAGCCCCGAGACCGTGGCCGACGTCACCGACGTGTGGACCTTCGCCCGCACGCTGGGCAGCCGCGACCCCAACTGGCAGCTCGTGGCCACCGAAGCGGGGCAATGACCGATGCCGGGCGCGCCCTCCTCGCCTGTTCCCTCGTCTGGACGCTGACTATGTCCGCCAGAGCGGCGTCGGCGCTGCAGGACCAGGCGCGCCTGGAGCCCCTGCCCTTCGCGGCGCTGGCCGGCTGGGACACGGACGATCACGGGGCCGCCTACCGGACCTTCCTTCGCTCCTGCCGCGCCCTTGATGCAGGCGCCGATGCCCTGCGCCCGGCCCAGGCGCCGCAGAACGACCTGCTGTTCGTCTGCCGCGCCGCCCTGAGGAACCCGGTGCCGTCGCAGGCCGAGGCGCGACGGTTCTTCGAGACCCATTTCGAGCCCGTGGCCGTCACGCCCCGTTCCGGCGGCGGCTTCCTCACCGGCTACTACGAGCCGGAATTCGAGGGCTCGCGCACGCCCGACGCCACCTACCGGGTGCCCCTGCTCGACCGGCCGGCAGATCTCGTCACCATTCCCCAAGGGGAAACCCTGCCGGGTCTCGAGAAGGACCTCCAGGCCGCGAGGCGCACGAAGCACGGCTACGAGCCCTATCCGGACCGCGCCGCCATCGAGGCGGGCGCCCTGGGCGCCCACGCGAGGCCCATCGTGTATCTGCGCGAGCCGGGCGAGGCCTTCATCATCCATGTCCAGGGCTCCGCCCGCATCCGCCTCCCCGACGGATCCGTGATGCGCGTCGCCTATGCGGGGCGCAACGGCCGGCCCTACACGTCCATTGGTCGCCTGCTGGTGCAGCGGGGCGAGATGGACCTGGAAACCATGACGCTCGACAGGCTCATGGGTTGGCTGAAGGACCATCCGGAGCCCGCCGGGGCTCTGATGCGGCAGAACCAATCCTACATCTTCTTCCGAGAGGCGAGGGAGCTTGCGCCCGAGGACGGACCGATCGGCGGGGCCGGCACCCCGCTCGTGCCCGGCCGCAGCCTCGCGGTCGACCGGTCGCTCTGGGCCTATGGCCTGCCCGTCTGGCTCGACGGAGAACTGCCGCTCGCCCTCGACAGGACCGAACCCCTGCGGCGGCTGATGATCGCCCAGGATACGGGCTCCGCCATCGTCGGCCCGGCGCGGGGCGACTTCTTCTTCGGCAGCGGCGCGGAGGCGGGGCGCCGTGCCGGCCTCCTGCGCCACCCCGTGCGCTTCGTGGTCCTGCAGCCCAAACCCCGTTCATGACCAAGAAAAGCCGCACCCGCCAGCTCAGCCCCGAGGAGAAGCGGCTCTGGTCGCATGTGGCCCGACACGTGAAGCCCATGGCGGGCAAGCGCCTGCCGCCCGAGCCCGAGCCGGAGGACAGGACCGCCACGGCCCCTGCCCGGCCGATCGCCGCTCCCGCGCCTGTCCTGGCCCCGCTTCCGTCCCTGAAGCCGGCCCTGCCGCCGCTCGCCCCGGTGGAGCGCCGGACGCTCCAGGCCCTGCGGCGCGGCCGCAGGGACGTGGACAGCGTCATCGACCTGCACGGGATGCGCCAGGAAGAGGCTCATTTCGCCCTTCTGCGCTTTCTCCATCGGGCGCAGGGTTCCGGCCATGGCCTCGTGCTCGTGATCACCGGCAAAGGGGGCGCTGCCGTCGGTTCAAGTCTCGTCGAGGAACGGGGCGTGCTGCGGCGCATGGTGCCGCACTGGCTGCGCCTGCCCGATCTTCGCGCGCTCGTGATCGGCTTCGAGGAGGCCTCTCCCCAGCACGGCGGATCCGGTGCACTCTATGTCAGGCTCCGCCGCCGGCGGGGCGCGGGATAGACGGATGACCCCCTTCGGCGAACGGGTGCGGCAGCTGCGCCGGGAGCGCGGGCGGATGTTGAAGGACATGGCCGCCCATCTCGGCGTGTCGAGCGCCTATCTCTCGGCCCTCGAGCGCGGCGAGCGCGGCAAGCCCACCTGGGCGCTCATCCAGGGAGTCCTGCAGTATTTCCACATTATCTGGGACGAGGCCGACGAGCTGACGCGCCTCGCCGACCTGTCCGACCCCCGGGTGAGGATCGACACGGCTGGGGGCGACCCGCGGGCCACCCTGCTCGCCAACCGCCTCGCCCGCGAGATCCGCTCCCTCTCGGAGTCCGAGCTCGAGGAAATGCTGGCGGTCCTCGATCGGGCCCAGACCCGGGAGCGGCGCGTTCCGGTGCCGATCCAGGCGGTCCAGGACAGGAGCTGAACCAATCCGCCACGGCGTCGTCGGGACGAACCTGGCGACGACGGTCACCGGATGCGTCCCGCTCCAAACGATCGGGATGGCCGGCACAGGCCGGGCCATGGCAGGAAGGCAGTGCATCGCCACGGAGCGCATCAACGGGTTCTCGCAACGATGCGCCGTCTTGACCTCCCCCGCCCCGGATGCGAAAGCGCCCCGTCCTTTCTCAATTCCGGTGGCCCATGTCCCAGACCCGCATCGACGTCCTCACCCTCGGCAACGCCATCGTTGATGTGCTCGCCCACACGGACGAAGCCTTCCTCCTCCAGAAGAAGGTCCACAAGGGCGCCATGCAGCTGATCGACGAGGCCCGGGCCGAGGAGCTCTACGGCGAGATGGGACCGGCCGTCATCGTGTCGGGCGGTTCCGGGGCCAACACGGCGGCGGGCGTCGCCTCCTTCGGAGTCAAGGCCGGCTTCATCGGCAAGGTGAAGAACGACGAGACGGGCCGGCTCTTCGCCCACGACCTCAGGGCCATCGACGTCCATTACGACGTCGCCCCGGCCCAGGACGGCCCGGCCACGGCCCGCAGCTTCATCCTGGTGACGCCGGACGGCGAGCGCACCATGAACACCTATCTCGGCGCCTGCCAGAACCTCACGCCCGACGACGTGAATCCCGACACGGTGCGGGCCTCGTCGATCGTCTATCTCGAGGGCTATCTCTGGGACCCGCCGGCCGCGAAGGAAGCCTTCCGCAAGGCGGTCCGGATCGCCCACGAGGCCGGCAACAAGGTGGCCCTCACCCTCTCCGACGCCTTCTGCGTCGACCGCTACCGCGACGAGTTTCTAGGGTTGATGCGCGACGGCAGCCTCGACATCCTGTTCGCCAACATCCACGAGCTGCAGAGCCTCTACGGCACGTCCGATGCGGATACCGCGCTCGCCGCCCTGCGCGAGGAGAACGTGCTCGGCGCGATCACCCGCTCGGAGGACGGCGCCCTCATCGTCAGCCGCGGCGAGACCCGGGCCGTTCCCGCCTTCCCGGTGGAGCGCGTGGTCGACACCACGGGCGCCGGCGACCTCTTCGCCTCGGGTTTTCTGGCCGGTCTCGTGAAGAACCTCGACCTCGTCGACTGCGCCCGGCTCGGCGGTCTCGCGGCCGCCGAGATCATCAGCCATCTCGGCGCCCGCCCGCAGGCGAACCTGCGCGAGCTCGCCGAGCAGGAAGGGCTGCTGTCCTAAGAACCGCCCGCCCGTCACGTCTGGCCTCGTCCGGCCCTGTCGCTTCCCCTCATGCCACCCTCCCGGGGGGGGGGGGGGGGGGGGGGGGGGGGCGAGAGGCGGGGGGG
>NZ_JAMXFI010000065.1:0-4254 GCF_025460875.1 Microvirga yunnanensis | reverse complement strand
CCGCTTCCCCCCCCCCCACCCCCCCGCTCCTGGCCCGGCCTCGCGCCGCCCATGACGCGGGGAAGGATTTTTCTTCACCCGCCCGTCCGCCCGAACCACAGGCTGAACAGCGCCGCGAGGGCGACCAGGGCCAGGAAACCGTTGAAGGCCACGAGCAGGAAAGGCGGGATGCGCTGCACGTCCGGATGAGGCGGCTGCGAGCCGGTGAAGATCTGGCGCCACACCGCGGCCGCGAAGCAGAAAGCGCTGAACAGCACCAGGATCGACCCGGTCGAGACGATCATCCAGTCCGGGACCACGCCTTCCAGGAGCTTTTTCGCCCCGATCCCGGAGGCCAGCGCGGCGAGACCCGTACGCACCCAGGCCGCGTAGGTGCGCTCGGCCGCGAAGACCGTGCGGTTGGCGGCCAGCTCCGTGCGCCGGTCGGCGCTGTCCTTCATCTGCACGCTGGCCGTGGCGGTCGTCCTGGCCGCCGCCTGCGTGTGCTCGGCCGCCTCCTGGGTCTGCTCGGCGGCCTCCTGACTCTGCTCCGCCGCCGCCTTGGCGTGCTCGGCGCTGCGCTTGAGCTTTTCGTCCACCGGTTGCGTCGTCATGCATCCTCCGTTCATCCGGAGGCACAACGCTCACGGTTGCGAAATGGTTGGCCCCGTCAAAGCCGTCTCAGGGCCACCGTCTCGATCCGGTGGCTCGGGCCCTTCTTCAGGATCAGGCTCGCGCGCTGGCGGGTCGGCACGATGTTCTCCTGCAGGTTCACCAGGTTGATGCGGCTCCACAGGCCATCCGCGATGGTGATGGCTTCCGACTCCGCCAGTTCCGCATAGCGCCGGAAATAGGACAGGGGATCCCGGAAGGCCGTGTGGCGCAGGCGCAGGAAGCGGTTCACGTACCAGCGGTGCAGGTCCTCCTCGTCGGCGTCGATATAGACCGAGAAGTCGAAGAAGTCGGACACGAAGGGAATGGCCGTGCCGTCCTTGGGCATGCGCGCGGGCTGGAGCACGTTGAGGCCCTCGACGATCAGGATGTCGGGCCGGTCGACGGTGGTCTCCTCGCCGGGCACCACGTCGTAGACGAGGTGGGAGTAGAGCGGCGCCTTCACGTTGCGCTTGCCCGCCTTGATGTCGGCCAGGAAGTGCAGGAGCTTGCCCGTGTCGTAGCTCTCGGGAAAACCCTTGCGTTCCATGAGGTTGAGCCGTGTCAGCTCGGCGTTCGGCAGGAGGAACCCGTCCGTGGTGACGAGGTCGACCTTCGGGGTGTTGGGCCAGCGCGCGAGCAGCGCCTTGAGCACGCGGGCCGTGGTGGACTTGCCGACCGCCACCGAGCCGGCCACGCCGATGATGTAGGGCACCTTCTCCTGCTGCTCGGCCAGGAGGAACCGCTGGGTTGCCTTGAACAGGCCCTGCGTGGCCGCGACGTAGAGGGAGAGCAGGCGCGAGAGCGGCAGGTAGATCGCCGCGACCTCGTCGAGGGAGATCGGGTCGTTGAGGGATTGCAGCTGCACCACCTCGTCGGCCGTGAGCGTCATGGGCGCATCCGCACGCAGCTTCGCCCATTCGTCGCGCGAGAAGGTGCGGTAGGGCGAGAGGCCGTCATCGTCCTCGTCGGCGGACATCAGGTTGGGCTGGTCCATGCGAACCACCTCTTTTCCAGGTTTTAGGTCTTGCGCGCGGCCTTCTCGGCAAGACCCGACTGCGCCGTGCGGCGTTCCAGTTCGGCCATGACGTCACTTAGAGGAATGTTTGCGCCCTGCAACACGACCAAAAGATGATACAGCACGTCCGCGGCCTCCGCCGTCAGGTTCTGCCGGTCGCGCTCGACGGCCGCGATGGCCGCCTCCACCGCCTCCTCGCCCAGCTTCTTGGCCGCTTTGGCCGGCCCGCCGGCAATGAGCTTGGCCGTATAGGATTCGGTCGCCGGCGCGGCCGCGCGCTCGGCCACGATGCGGGCGAGGTCGTCGAGGGTGAAGGTGGTCATGATGAAACTAGCCCGGCAAGGTGACGACGAGAGGACCGTTACGGGTGGCGACGACCGTATGCTCGTACTGGACCGTCGGGGCGCGGGGCTCGCTGAACAGGGTCCAGGGATCGTCGCCGTCCTGGGCCCATTCCGCCCCCAGGGACAGAAAGGGCTCCACGGTGAAGACCAGGCCCTCGGTCATGATCCGGCGCTCGGACCGGTCCGGCCAGGTGGCGATCTCCTTCGGCTCCTCGTGCAGGGAGCGGCCGATGCCATGGCTCGCCAGGTTGCGCACCAGGGTGTAGCCGTTCTTCTCGGCGAATTGCCCGATCGCCTGCCCGATGCCGGCCATCGGCCTGTTCGCACCGACCTGGCGCAAGCCGACCCACATGGCGCGACGGCCGTCCCGGCAGAGCCGCTTGGTGGCGTTCGTGACCGGCGGAACCGCGAAGGACGCACCAGTATCGGCGAAAACGCCGTTCTTTTCCGCCGAAATGTCGATGTTGACGAGATCGCCCGCTGCGATGCGACGGGACCCGGGAATGCCATGGGCGACCTCCTCGTTCACGCTGATGCAGGTCGCGCCGGGAAAATCGTAGACCACTTCAGGGCCGGAACGGGCGCCGGCCGTCTCGAGAAGCCGGCGGCCGATCAGGTCGAGCTCCGCCGTGGTCATGCCCGGCTCGAGGGCCGCGGCCATCGCCTCGAGGGTGTTGGCGACGATCCGGCCGATGTCCTGGAGCTTGGTCAGATCGTCCTCGTTGGAGACCGTCATTCGTTGAATCCCTTTCCATGAGGGTCATGGTCGGATGCGCGTGTCGTGAAGGCCGCGCTCAAGGCCCACCCGCTGCACTTCGTGCCGGCTCGTCCAGCCGCATCTTCAATCCCTTCCCGGCCATGTAGCCCTTGGCCTCGCCGATCGTATGCGTGCCGAAGTGGAAGATCGAGGCCGCGAGCACCGCGCTGGCATGGCCCCTCTCGACCCCGTCCACCAGATGGTCGAGATTGCCGACGCCGCCGGACGCGATGACCGGCACCGAGACCGCATCCGCGATGGCGCGCACGAGGGCGAGGTCGTAGCCGCCCTTGGTGCCGTCCCGGTCCATGGAGGTGACCAGAAGCTCCCCTGCCCCGCGCTCCGCCACCTGCCTGGCGAACGCGATGGCGTCGATTCCGGTGGGGTTGCGCCCGCCATGGGTGAAGATCTCCCAGCGTGGCTCCTCGCCGGCGCCCGACACCTTCTTGGCGTCGATGGCCACGACGATGCACTGGTTGCCGAATTTCTCCGACGCCTCGCGCACGAAATCCGGGTTCTTCACCGCGGCCGTGTTGATCGAGACCTTGTCGGCCCCGGCGAGCAGCAGCCGGCGGATGTCCTCGACGGTCCGCACGCCTCCGCCCACGGTGAGCGGCATGAAACAGGCTTCGGCCGTGCGCCGCACAACGTCGAGGAGGATCCCCCTCGCCTCGTGGCTCGCCGTGATGTCGAGGAAGCACAGCTCGTCGGCGCCGGCCGCGTCATAGGCCTTGGCGGCTTCGACCGGGTCGCCCGCATCGACCAGGTCGACGAACTGCACGCCCTTCACGACGCGACCGTCCTTGACGTCCAAACACGGGATGAGACGAACCTTGAGCATCAGGCGGGCTCCTTGCGCACGGAGCGCAGCAGCGCCAAAGCTGTCTGCGGGTCGATGCGTCCGTCATAGAGGGCGCGGCCGGAGATGGCCCCGTCGAGGACCGCGCAGTCGGGCTGAGTCAGGCGCTCGATATCGGCCATGGAGGCGAGGCCGCCCGAGGCGATGACCGGAATCGAGACCGCGCGGGCCAGCCCCAGGGTCATGGGGAAGTTGAGGCCCTTGAGGATGCCGTCGCGGGCGATGTCCGTGTAGATGATGGCGGAAACCCCCGCATCCTCGAACCGCCGGCCGAGCTCCTCGGCCGACAGGGTCGAGGTCTGGGCCCAGCCCTCGACCGCCACCAGCCCGTCCTTGGCGTCGATTCCGACCGCGATCTTGCCCGGGTGGAGCCGGGCGGCCTCGCGCACGAAGGCCGGATCGCGCACGGCGGCCGTGCCGATGATGACCCGGGACACGCCCTTCCCGAGCCAGCCCTCCACGGTCTTCATGTCGCGGATGCCGCCGCCGAGCTGCACGGGGATGCGCACGCGGTTCAGAATGGTCTCGACCGCGGCCGCGTTCATCGGCTTGCCCGCGAAGGCGCCGTCGAGATCGACCACGTGCAGCCATTCGAAGCCCTGGGCCTCGAAGGTGGCGGCCTGGTCGGCCGGATCGTCGTTGAACA